>OMRU01000017.1 GCA_900313465.1 uncultured Clostridia bacterium | reverse complement strand
TCTAAAATTGCTTCAACTTCCATAGTACCATAATTTAAATTGAAATCGGAAAGAATATCGTTAATAGTACTTTTACCAATTTTATTAGCTAAAGTTTTAACAAATTCTTCATCATAACGTTTGACTAGATAGACGTTCTTATATTTGAAGGCTTCCGCCTGGAACTGTTCTTCCATCTCACCGGTACCGATGACGATAAGCTTAGCGTTCTTTTCCTCAAGATGAGGCATGATGCTGATGATTCTTTCTACACCCTTCTGGGCAGAAAGACGAGTGATTGCACTGAATAATGGACCATCGAAATCTTCATCCATACCAAGCTGTTTGAAAATCGCACGCTTGTTTGCTCTCTTTCCTTCTTTGACAGTAGAAAGATCATAATTTGTAGCGATATGCTTATCAGTCTTTGGATCCCAGATATCGGTATCAAGACCATTGACGATACCCGAGAAATCATAATGTCTGCACCAGTCAATGATGGCACCCATGCCACCAAAACCGGTGTGATCGCTTAATAATTCCTGAGCGTGGGTAACCGAGACCGTATTGATCTTATCAGCAGACATGATACCTGCCTTAAGATAGTTGAAGGAATCGCCAAGACGGACAAAGCCCGAATCATAATATCCGGTAGACAGATTGAAGAAGGTTCCTAAATCATCTCTGGTAGCCCATCCCTGATAGGCGGGGTTATGAATGGTTAAAACAGTCTTGATTGGTTTAGGATTATAGGAAAGAAGCAAAGGAAGCATCGCCGTCTGCCAGTCGTTGCAGTGGACAACATCATAGTCGTTATGGCGCGTGATGAAGGTGTTGACCGCCATGACAAAGCAGGCAAATCTTTCCGTATCATCACCATAACCGTATAGCTGGTCGCGATCAAAACGATCCATGGCGGTGAAATAGAATTTGATACCATCTCTTTCTACCATGAAGACACCACAGCCCTGGGTTCTCCAGCTCATCTTAAAATCAAACTGGTCATAGAAGCCTTCCATGATTTCAGGAAATTTGCTTCTCATCGGCAAATATAAAGGCATGATGACTGAGACGTCTTCACCGAGTTTGGCAAGAGCCTTGCCATAAGAATAGATGAAATCTCCTAAGCCACCGCTTTTCGCGTAAGGAAGAGATTCACCTGTGACCAATAAGATTTTCATATTTAGACAATATCTCCTCTAGCAATATAGATAGGTTCTTCTTTAGTACCGATGACTTCAGAGACATGTAAGACCTGAGCGTCACGGTCGATAACGGCATTTTCAACATGTGTACCTTCGGAAATAACGACGTCATTACCGATGATGGAATTGATGACGACAGCATCTTTTTCGATGCGGACATTTCTACCTAAGATAGAACCGGTAACCTTACCTTCAATCACGCTACCATTAGCGAGATAGGAATTGGTGACATCAGAGCCAGCACGGCACTGAACCGGAACGGTATCATAAGTTCTGGTATGAATTGGCCAGTGTTCCTGGAACAGGGAATTGAAGATTTTGCGGTCTAATAATTCCAAAGAATACTCCAAGTAGTGTGGCAAAGAATCAAAGTCGCGGACATAGCCTTCAAATTTGGCGGCTCTGATCATGACCGTTGGAGCAAGATACTTCAGACAGTCATCCAAGTTGAAGAAGCTGGAAGTGCTTCTTGCATATTCCACTAAGGATTCAAGCATTGGATAGTCAAGAATGAGACATCCCATAGAGATGTCACCGCTATCCTCATCACCCATGTTGGTTTCCATGCGGTTGACTCTACCGCGGGAAGAAATACCGATCTTATCCGCGCCTAAGAAATGATTCTTTAAGCCGCTTTCCACGTGGGTATAAAGAAGGGTGATTCTATCGCCGCTGGCGACATGTTCGTCAAGAAGTTTGCTGAAGTCAGCTTCATAGACGAAGTTAGGAGAAACAAGGATGACATAATCGGGATGGACATCCTTGAAGAAAACTTTGTTTTCAATGATATCAGCGATATCGGTGTTGTAGGCAGGGTTGGCGACATTTGGCTCATCATAGAGGATTTCAAGAGCACCGCGTTTGGTGTTGGAGATCCAGCTACGGCCATTGCCGACATGCTTGGAAAGAGAACGGATATGGTTCTGGCAGAGAATACCCATATTCAAAATGCCAGAGTTGAGGAAGTTAGAAAGAGGGAAATCGATAAACGAATAACGACCTAAGAACGAGGTAGACGCCATAGGTCTATGTTGGGTCAAAGGACCAAATTCTGGATTGCCGAAGCAATCGATGATACCAGCTACTTTGTATGCCATAATCCTTCTCCTTTTATTTATCTTCCGTTGCGTTGACTAAGGCAACATCATCTTCTTTACCAATGACATCCTTATCCACAACAGTCTTTGCGCCGATGATGGCGTTTTCAATCTTGACGCCAGTCTTGATGACAGCAGCCGGAAGAATCACACAGTTTTTGACCACTGCGCCTTGTTCAATGATGGCTTCATTGCAGATGACGGAGTGAATGACACTGCCATAGATCTGAGCGCCCTGGTTGATGACAGAGTCTTCTACCTTCGCGCTTGGAGCGATATATTCTGGGCGAGAAGCCGTATCCGCAGAATAGATTTTGAAACGGGAAGAGAAGAGCTGTAATTCACAATTTGGATCTAATAAATCCATATTGGCTTCCCATAAGGACTGAACGGTACCGACATCCTTCCAGTATCCCTTGAATGGATAAGCAAAGAGTCTCTTCTTTTCTCCAAGAAGGGTTGGAAGAATATTCTTACCAAAGTCGTGATCGGATGTTTCATCCTTGGCATCATCGACTAAGGCTTTTCTTAATAAGTCATAAGTGAAGATATAGATACCCATAGAAGCATAATCAGACTTAGGAACCTTTGGTTTTTCCTGGAATTCGTTGATCATGTTCTTCTCATCGGCAACCACGATACCAAATCTTGGTGCTTCAGCCATTGGGACCTTGATACAGGCGATGGTGACATCGGCCTTGTTGTCCTTATGGAACTTGAGCATATCGGAATAATCCATCTTGTAGATATGGTCGCCAGAAAGGATGACGACATATTTGCAATGTGTCTTATCCAACCAGTCGATATTCTGATAAATCGCGTCAGCGGTACCTAAATACCAAGAAGCACCGGATGGTGTTTCTCTTGGGGGCAAAATACTAGCCAAGGCATTGGTGCCATTAAGACCCCAGTTACGACCAGAGCCGATATAGTTGTTCAGATCGGTCGATTCATATTGGGTGGCCACACCGACAGCATTGATGCCGCTGTTGGCAACATTGCTGAGTGGGAAATCGATAATACGATATTTACCACCAAAAAAAACTGCTGGTTTTGCAACTTTAGCCGTGAGTGATTTCAGTCGGGTGCCTCTGCCACCGGCGAGAATCATGGCTACCATTTCTTCCTTCATAAAAAAGCCTCCTGTATGTAACCGCTTTCTAACGTATTTATTATATATCAAAATATGCGTAAACTACTAGGTTTTTTGGGATTTTGAACACTTTTACATGTTTGTTGTTCTACGGGGATAAAAACCGCCACCAAAGTTGAAAGTTTCTTTAAGAAAAGCCGTCCGAAGACGGCTAATCAAATCTTATTTGTCTTTTATCGAGATTGCGTTAGCATCAGGGATTCGCATCTGCGTGCCATCGTTATTCTCGACAGGTTCTTCCACAACCTTGCCTTCACGCTTGTTCTTTTCCTGGTAGACATCGATGTAGGAACGCTTGCGCTTATCTTCGTGGATGGTGACCAAGATGAGGTCGACATAAGAGACAAGGTCACGAAGTTTTTCACTAGGTGTAGACAAGATACACTGCAGACCAAACTGACGAAGCAAGTCAGTCGACTTCATGATACGAGCGGAGTCCATCTTGGAGAACGCTTCATCAAAGATGACAAGTCTCAGCGTATTGCTATCCGCGGCATTGTTGACACGGCATAGCTGAGCAAAGGAAGCAAGGATAGAGATATAGAAAGGAGTTTGCGTCTCACCACCAGATTGGGAAGTAAAGGAACGACCAAGAGAGATGGTCTGGGTGTTCTCGCCAAGACCTCTGGTGACAAGTAAGTCGAAGATGATGTAGGTGGTGTAGGTGGTAAAGGTATGAATATTTCTCAAGACCTGTTCACGCTGTTCACCGGTAGCAGAAGTAGAAGAAGAAATCAAACCGAACAAATCATCCATCGTAGACTTATATTTTTCCATGAAGAGGTTTTCCGCGTCGCCTGCCTTCAAGAGAAGTGGATCCATGATCATGTTGTAATATTCAAGATAATCCTTGTTTGGAGAAACCTTGAACTGATAGGAGTCTCTACCGAAGTGAGAATCGCTAAGAGCCTTGTTGAGTTCATCAATCTGAGAATAGACCGTTTCGATAGCAGTTCTCAATTTATAGATGAAGTCATCCTTGAATTCACGGATAGAATCCTCGTGGGCCTTGGCAATCTTGGTTTCATAATCCGGAAGCATGACCTTGGAGATCGTCTCAAGTTCACGATCGAATTCCGCGTTGGATTTCTCATTCTGTAAATCGTAGTTGAGATGATATTGAGCACAATAATCGCTTCTCAATTTCATCAAGGTAGAACGGTCGCGATTGGTCTTGTTCTGAGCCTGAACAAATTCACGATATGCTTCTACTCTGATCTGAGCCAAGGTAAGACCCTGCTCATCAAGAAGCTTGTTGAAGAATGGTTCATATTCTTCATTGACAACATCAGCCTCAAAGGCATCAAGAGCCTTCTTATTTTCACTCATGACAGAGGTAGCAGCTGGTAAATCTTCACCATTGATACGATTGGTATCGGCTAAGATCTGACCGCGTTCTGTAAGAAGATCGTTTCTTCTGGCATTGAGTTCCTTGGATTTCTGCTGGAGATCAAGAATCTTGCTATCGACAGCGCTCATATCGCCCTTGGCAACAGACTTCATCTCGTTTTCCACTTCGGCGATATTAGCCTGTAATGGAGCAACATCATTGGCCTTGGCGATATCTGCAGCATAAGTCTCGCATTCTGCTTCAGACATGACCTGCAAGGTAAGCAGGTTTTGAAGTTTGTTCAAGGCTTCCGAGATAAGGGAATATCTCTTGTTCATCGCCTGATAATCGGCGCTGGAGATGGCTTTGGCATTGTTGCTGACCTGGGTACCGAGATAGAAGATACGAGCATTGGCCTTATTTAGATACCAGGTAGCAAAGGCACGATAACCGGTACAATCGGAAAGCAAACCGGAACCGGAATCTCTGGCTTCCTCAAAGGTATAACATTTTCTGATATGACCTAAAAGGTAATCCGTATAGGCTCTTGCACCCTTATCCTTGGTATCGACAAGTTCAGCAACAGAGCCTTCATCGGCAACAATCTCATTAGCCAAAAGACGTTCGGTATCGACCAAAGAGACGTGATAGTAATGATATGTATCGGTCAATTCTTTTAACAGACGGTTAGCTTCTTCGTAATAACGTGGATTGACAAAGAAGTTGAACTTCTGGTTGAACAACACGGCTTCAAGAGCCATGGTCCATTCAGGATCGTTGACATCAACCAAATCACAATAGATGTTGACGTAGGCATCAGAGTGTCTGGCCTTTAAAGAAGTCTCTAAGGCTTCCTTGATGTTCATATAGACAGGGCCAAGCTTATCAAAAGGCTTCTTACCCTGGTTGACAGCAGATAAATCAGACTGTAAGGCCTGAAGTTTGCCAGAGACGTTATAGAATTCCTTGTTCAAGGTAGAACGTAAGGAAATGGCCTGTTCACGCATGGTATCCATGTCGTTGCGGAACGTCTTCACGCTTTCGAAATCCACCTCATTGTTATCGATGGACTGCATGATGTTTTTTGCTTCGATAGAGATATCCTGGCATAAATCGAGCAACTGTTCGAATGGTTCCTTGATTTCCTCACCTAACTTAGAGGCATCAAAATCACGATAGTAATTGACGAATTCCTGACAGGTGCGATCATAGGCATCAGCATATTTGGTCAAGGTGGTGATGACCTGGTTGATCTGAATCTGGATAGAGGAGATCTGTCTCATGATGCCTTCTTTTTTCATGGATAACTTTTCGGTTAAGGAATAGTTATCGTTTTGTAAACGTTTGGCATTATAAGAATTCAAATCGCTATTCAAATCTTCTAACTGAGAATCAAGTCGACCAAGTTCGTCGCCGATAAGAGCAAGACGATCGTTATCTTTCTTGAGTCTTTCATTTAAGACATCAATCTTTTTCTTGCTTTCTTCATAAGAGACACGAGCATTGACATAATTGAGCATATCAATACGTTTGTCATAGGAACGAAGTTCGGTATAGGTTTCCTGAATCTTTTGTAAGATTTCAACTTTGCTCTTTAATTCCTTGGCCTGGGATTCCAGGATCTTGTATTGTTCGATATTCTTCTGCATCGGAGTGATATCGACATTGAGATCCGCATCACAGATATATTCGGTGATGAAGCTGGAGATGTTGGAGATTGGGGCAAAGGAAACAGCCTTCTTGAACAAGGCGAAATATTTATCCGGAAGGTTACCAAAGGCTTCTTTGATGAAAGCCTGATAATCGGTATCAGTATCAAAGAAACGGAAATGGTTGACCTTGTAATTTTCTCTGACATAAGCAGCAAGTTCACGATACATCATCGGACGAACCTTGCTCTTGACCTTTTCGGTATCCGAGTTGGAGAAACCATTTTCTGGGAAGCCGGAATCGAGATAGAAATAATGTTTATCGATTCTATCGCTGGTATCGACATCAAAACAGGCACCGACAGTGAATGTCTTCTGTTCGACATCATCAAAGATTTCAATGGCGATATAAGAAGTAAATGGATTACCACTTCTGAGATTGACAACAGAACCGTCATCCTTGACACCGGTCTGACCTCTAAGATAAGAAATCAAATTACGACCGCTACGACCTTTTTCATTGGCTGCCTTGTTGAAGTTATCTGGTCTGGTGGTACCCAAGATGATAATCTGCAACGCATCGATGATGGTGGATTTACCAGTACCATTAGGACCGGTAAGGAAGGTGATATTTTTAATATCGGTAGTGACATTGGCAAAATAATGCCAGTTGATCAATCTTAATTTCTGGAGCGTCTTCATTATTCGTTACCTCCCTCATCTTCAACAGGGATATCTTCACCCATCTTTGGTGCGCTCTTTGGTTGAACAGGCGCATCAAATAAGGAAGGAGTCTCTTCTTCTTCCTCTTCCGGATTGGTCAAGAAAGAATATAAGGCATTGAGTTTCTCACTGGAAATGACATAACGAATGGTAGGCATGATGAAGAAGGTATAGGTCGGATCACCATAGGAATTGGTGGCACGAGAAACAACATTAAAGCCATCCAAGGTACGTAAGATAGAACCGATGGTCTGGCTAGAAAGTCTTTTTGAAACATTGGATAAACCCAATTCCTGAACGAGAGTAAGCATCTGACCAGAAGTCATCAATACCTCCGTCTCAGCTGGTGCCTTTTCAATCTGTCCCTCATAGTAGGAACGTAAGGCAAAGACGATCAGGGTGGTAGTTGGGTCCATACGGAAATGGTTTCTTTCCGCACCCGAAGTGACAAAGATGATACCATCTTCATCATTCTTGGATAAGGTCATATCCATATAGGAGAGATATTCCTCAAAAACGGAGAAATATCTTTCGATAAACATATAACCAGGATCAGCTCTGAACATACGACTCTTGCGGTCATAGCTCTTTCTGACGATAAAGCACTGATATAACAGGTCATTGACCGTTTCAGAGAAGAGCGAGCGATCGCCGCGGCTCATTTTTTCATATTCTTCCACAAACATAATTATCTAACTCCTCTTCTTTGTTTTACCCTGGTAAACTTGTACAAAGGCATATAGAAACCAGCAAATTCAACACGATCAGCAACCTTTTCCGCCTTAAACGGAATCAAGCCGAGCATCGCTTTGAGTGTACCAAGAATGGTGAGAACCAATTCATCGGTATCGCCAACTGCGATATCAGTAGTAAGCATCTCATCTTTCTGGTCCATGTTCTTTTCCATGAACTCAGCAATGGAACGATCGGAGAAACGATTCAACTCGTTATCGAGAACATCCGTCATGAAGGTGACAGCCTCATCGGGGAAGATATCATCCGCCATCGGAAGTGGATCTTCTTCTAATTCCACCGTCTTTCTCTTGAATGGCATCTGCAAGGAGAAGGAATCAAGATAGCCCTGACGGAAGAAAGACAAAGATTCACTCGCTTTCGTCAATGTTGGAAGTTCTTCATAACGAAGGGCAGGATTGGATTTGATTTCTGTTGCTAAGGCAAGAATGACGCGGTCAATCTTACCCTTGACGGTCTTATCCGTACTGGAAAGATAGTTGACCTTCTTTTGTACCGCTTCCGTATAATCGGCGTTTGCCTCATCAATTTCATTAAAGGCAGAAGCAAGGCGGGCAAAGATATCGATAACATTAGAAATCAATTTGATGATGGAGGTCGTCAATTCCGCAGTATCTTTGCTGCGGTTAGCAGGCTCAGTCTTGGCTTCCTTGACTAAGAGGGTGATGATACGTTCACTTGCAAGCCACTTCTTTAAAATGGCGATGGTCGGTTGAGCGTATAGGCCAAGAGAGTCAAACGTCTTCATCGGATGATAATATTTTTCCGAGACGTCGACACGGTATTCATCAAAGTGCTGTTTTAAGGCAACATTTGGATCAAGAACATAGGTCAGACGATTGCCAAAGACAAGAATCTGCTGTCTTAGCAAGGTGACGTTCATTTCCAGTTCATCGGCATTGGACTTGGCGTTGAGAAGAGAACGATACATGTAATCGTCTTCCTTCTCGTCTTCCATCTTGAGTTCCGCATAAGTCTGATGAACCAAAGGAAGATAAGAACCAGCATCGCTAGTCAAGTCGTTGAGCAGCTTCAAAAACTGAATGGAATAGGCGGGAATATAGATATTTTCCACCTTGGTCTTGGGATCCTTGGAGATGATGTACCAGCCACATTTGGCTAGTTTTCTGACGATGTAATTGACCTTGACACTTAAAACGCTAGAGGAATCATCAGGGTTCAAAACAGTCTCAACATCAACTTTTTCATCTTCACCTTTATCATCGAGCAAATCGGTCTCAACAGAAAATAACTCAAGGATTTCTTCACCTTGAGAACGTAAAAACTGAACGTAATCGGTTTTTCTGATATCCGTCTTGTAGACTCTCAGCATGTAGTAGAGAGAGACAAGAGAGAATGCGTATATGGTTTTATATTTCCGGGAGAGCGGGGAGAAAAGGTCTTCCGGCACTTTATCAAACAATCTATTCACAACTTTGCCATCCTATTTTAAATTCCTAGATAAAATTATAATAAATTACTCATTTGAATACAATCAATAACGCGAAATTCTCGCATTTTTTCAACTGAGAAAAGAAAGAAACAACTTTTCATAAATATTACGTGTATGCATGTGTTTTAAACTGCGATTTTCACCTTTCTTTTTTTCTTTTATAGATTGAAAATCAACTAGAAAAAACCAACTCATAAAGTGACATCGATATAAAAAACAGCATTCTAAAAAGACGTTTGGTTCCTCCTTATGTAACGCTTGTATCAAAAGAAAGACAAAACATACTCGACTTTCAGTCTTATCGAGGGTATAAATTCAACGTCAGTCTTATCAAGGGTATAAATTCAACGAAAATTCAATTCATATTTTCGTAACATTCAGGCTTGTTTTTCCTCCTTGCCTATGGCAAACTCTTGTATGATTAGGAAAAAAAGAGTAAAATGCTTTGTCTTTATACGTGTTTCCTCCTTTAATGGCACACCTTTTAAAGTAGGCACATAACTATATATCTTGCACATCAAACAATCGACGCACGTATCTTTGATTGTTATTCTTCATTATGGGGTTATAATTCTAATATGGACCAATCCGTCAAGACTCTTTATCAGGACATCGCACAATATAGCAATAGTGAAAAAATTGCTATTTATTTTCGCAACCAGAAAATCCGCTATGTCGATCTTCTTACCAGAGTGGATTTGATGGCCGACCATCTTTTCAGACTCGGTATCCACAAGGATACTGTCGTCACTCTTTTATCCTACAATGTCCCAGAAGCCATCGTTACCCTTTATGCCTTAAATAAGATTGGTGCCATCGTCTCTGTCCTTCACCCTTTGATTCCTGTCAAAGGTTTATCAGAATCCATCAAGGATACCAAATCAGAATTCCTCATCATTTTGGATATCCGTTACTCCGACTACAAAGAAGAACTCAAGCAGTGCGATATCAACACCTACTTCATCAGCACCACCATCGACCTTGGATTATTTGAAAAAGGCGGATACAAGAAGAAGTTCATGATGCAGTTAAGCGATGTCGATAACAGTAGAATGTTATCCTCTGTCGATAAGAAATATCAGTTTGTCAGCGAAATCGAAATCAACACTGACCCACTAAAGACCAGTTTCTATCTCCGTTCTGGTGGAACCACAAGTCACATCAAGACCGTCGCATTAAATGACAAAGCCATCCGTTATGCAGGAAGCAAGGCTCATGACATCCTTTCTCGCGACTTTAATGGTCTATCCATGTTGGCTTGCCTTCCCATCTTCCATGGCTTTGGTTTATCCATGGGCGTTCACGCTCCATTGATGCATGAGGCTTCCATGTATCTCATGATGAAATATGACAGCGATGAAATCGCCACTGCCATCAACAAGAAACAATTAAATCTCTTACTCGCTGTTCCTTACATGATCAATAGACTCATGCAAAATCAGAAATTCCGTTCCTGTGCTTTAGAAAATCTCTACATGACCTTTGTCGGCGCCGACAAGATCAGCGATACCTTAGTCAGCGAATTCAACAACCTGATGGAAAAGCATGATTCCGAAAACCGCATCTATGAAGGATATGGTCAGACCGAGATTGTCACCGTCGGCTTTGTCAACACCATCAACGACCACCGCTTGGGTTCCGTGGGTAAACCATTAGCTGGTATCAAAGTCAAGATTGTCAATCCCGAAGATCGTCACCAGGAAATGCCAGTTGGTCAGGATGGCGAGATTCTTATCAGCGGTCCATCCAATTGTCTTGGCTATCTCAACACGCCAAAGAAGAACCAGCCTTTCTTCACCGATAAGAGAGTGACCTATATCGGCACTGGTGATATCGGACATGTGGATAAGGATGGCTATCTCTACTTCAAGAATCGTTATAACGATGTCGTCAAGATTGCCGGCTTCAATGTCTATCTTGCGGATATTGAAAAACTAGCCGATGAGATTCAGGGTGTCTTTGATGCCGCTGCCATCTACGTTCCTAGACCTGAGCATCCTTATATCCACCTGTATGTCGAAAACCATTCCAAGGATGATGAATTGCTCAAGCAGGAATTGTTAATCCACTTAAAGCAACACTTGATCAAATACTCTATCCCAGAAAAGATTTCTATCTTACCTCAGTTCCCCAGAACCAGCGTTGGTAAGATTGATAAGAAAGCATTGATTCACTTTTAAAAAGAGGATATCCGCACTTGGCGAATATCCTCTTTTGATTCTAGATAGTATGAGTGGAGGAAGAATACTGAACCTTCTTGGCTTTTTCTTCCTTGTAGTTGTTGTACTTCATGATCAAGTTGAGATCATTGGCTTTCAATTCTTTTAATTTGGCTTCCACTCTTTCCTGAGCGATAGCGGCGATCTGACCGGTGGTCATCTTTTCATACTCCTCTGGCATGATCGGTTCACAATAAGCGACCTGAAG
>OMRU01000035.1 GCA_900313465.1 uncultured Clostridia bacterium | reverse complement strand
TCTCAATCTTCTTGATTTCCATAATCGTTTATTTTTAGTGGATTAAACATTCACTCGCATCGCTCTACCACCGCTGCCAACGATTCTGTTTTTTGAACTGGTTCTTCGACAAGCGAAGCGCCAAAGGCCGGTTGGTGGGCATTTCGCCACTCTTGATGCTAAATCTGGTGCAAAGAAGACCAATGGTAACTCCGGTTGGACTGGTGTCTCTGAAGCTACCGTTGGTGAAAGTGCCATCGATACTTATGATGATGATTTAAAGGCTACCTTTGATGAATATAAGGATGCCGCTATCGTTGTCCTTGCTCGTGGTGGTACTGAAGGTGTTGACTGCAAGACCTATGACGCTCGCGATCACAAGGATGATCCAGTCAGCGACAAACACTATCTTGAACTTTCCAAGAACGAAATCGACATGCTTGACATGATCGAAGAGAAATTCAGCAAGGTTATCGTTCTTCTCAATACTGGTAATGCCTTCCAGTGCGATCGTTTCGAAACTGATGACAAGATCAACGCTGTCATTTGGATGGGTACTCCAGGTGCTCATGGCGCTATCTCCGTCGGTAGAATCTTAAATGGTACCATCAACCCATCTGGTCGTACTGTCGATACCTGGACAAGAGACTTCACCAAGGATCCTACTTTCCAGAACTGGGCTGATAACTCTCAGACCAACATCATCGATGGTGTTGCCTATCCACAGGATACCATGTTCCATCCAGATGGAACTCCAGTCGATTCCGCCTCTGTTGCCACCTGGAAGGATGAAGAACACAAGGTTGTCAATGGCGGTTTAAACGGTGTCCGTCCATCTGCTTATGTCACCTATGAAGAAGATGTCTACCTTGATTATCGTTATTATGAAACCAAGTACGCCGATATGGAAGCCGCTGAAGCAGGCTCTGGCGACACCTGGTATAACTCTCAGGATGGCGTCATCTATCCATTCGGTTATGGCTTAAGCTATACCTCCTTCACTCAGTCTATCGTCTCTACTTATCCAGCTTTGAATGAGGCTGTCAAGCTCACTGATGCTGATGATGAAATCACCGTCAACGTCAAAGTCACCAATACCGGTTCCAATGCTGGTAAGGATGCTGTCCAGGTTTACTGGAAGGCTCCATACACCAAGGGCGGAATTGAAAAACCATATGAAGTCTTGGCCGGCTTTGCCAAGTCCAAGCTCCTCCAGCCAGGTCAGTCTGAAATCGTCAAGGTCAGCTTCCACGTCCAGGATCTTGCTTCCTATGACTATAAGGATGCCAACAAGAACGGTTTCAAGGGTTATGAACTTGATGCTGGTAAGTATGCTCTTTCCGTCAACAAGAATGCTCACGAAGCTTATGATGCTGTTGAATTCCAGGTTCAGGACAATGGTATCAAATATGAAAACGATCGTTACACCGATAACAAGGTCGAGAACCGTTTCTCTGAAGACAACGTCTTTGCCTCTCTTCCAGGTGAAAAGGATGTCGGCTATCATCTCATGAGCCGTTCCAACTTTGCTACCACCTTCCCAACTCATCCAACCATGGAATCCCGTACCTTGAAGGAAGGTTCCAAGGTTGCTGAATATCTCACTCATTCCTTCTCCATGGCTGATATCGATGTTCTCCACAACGGCTATCTCCCAGAAGAAGCCTATAAGTCCAAGGATGATATCCCAGCCAACTGGTCTCAGGTCCACTCTGAACACGAATTGGAACAGAAGGATCGTATCCAGTTTGCTGAAATGCGCGGGGTTGATCAGGATGATCCAAAGTGGGATGAATTCCTCAATCAGTTCACTTATGCTGAACTTCAGAAATTCGTTGAAGATGGTTGCTTCCACACCGTTGGCTTAGATGCCATCGGCAAGAAGCAGGGCACTGATAGTGATGGTCCTTCCCAGTACCAGATCATCTGGTGGTGTGGTGCTCCAACTGTTGCTGCCACCTTCAATCCTGAGCTTGCTAGAAGACAGGGTGAAATGATCGGTACTGAAGCCCACATGGAAGTTGTCACAACCATGTCTTGGGGTAGCTTCAGTTTCACCATGAAGAGCGGTCCAAAGTTCGGTTGGTTTGGTCCAGCTGTCAACATCCATCGTTCTCCATTCGGCGGTCGTAACTTCGAATACTATTCTGCTGATCCACTTATGTCCGGTGTCATGGGTGCCAAGGTTGTTGGTGCCGCTACCGAAAAGGGCTTATATTGCTACTTCAAGCACTTTGCCGTCAACGATCAGGAAAGTGGTCGTGAAGGTGTCGTCACTTATGTTTCCGAACAGACTTTGAGAGAAATCTATCTCAAGCCATTCCAGATGGTCATCCAGGATGGTAAGTCCACTGGTATCATGTCTTCCTACAACAGACTCGGTGTCCAGGAAACTGCCGGCTCCTATCAGCTTCTCACCAAGGTCTTAAGAGAAGAATGGGGCTTCAAGGGTGCTGTCTTATCCGATATGACTCACCATGGCAACAATGCCTTTGATACTGACAAGTACGAAAACATCAACCTCCGTACTGTTGCTGGTGACAATATGCAGCTCGACAACAAGAAATTCAATGATACCATTGAATGCGTCTGGGACGATACTGCCAATGGTGGCAAGGGTTGCCCAGTCTTCGACTACATCCCTGCTGGTTCTCCAGAAGGTACTGAGCCTACCAAGGTTGAATCCTACACCTGGTGGTATGCTGTCAGAACCAGAGTTCGTGAGACTCTCTGGGCTGCTGCCAACTCCGGTAATGTCGATCCAACCATCGCCAAGCTCACCGATGCTATCTCTGTTGAAGGCGAAAAGAATGGTGCTATCACTCTTGCTCTCAATGAAGAAAGCGAGACTGCTGTCGCTCTCAGTGCTGAATTCAGATCTGGTCGTATGTTAGATGATACACATCGTATCATTGATACTGAAACCTATGTCGATCCATTTGCTCCACTTCCAGAAGGCCTCGAATTAGTTGACGGCGCCATCGTCGGTACTCCAGTCAAGGCTGGTAAGACCGTCAGCAACATTCTCACTAAGGTCTATCTCCAGGATAATGACGGTAAGGTTACCGAGTCTCTCATTGGCAGACCTCTGACCATCAACGTCGTGGAAGCTGCCAAAGACAATTCTGCTGAAGAGATCGCCAAGGCCAAGGAAGAAGCTGCTGCCGCTAAGGAAGCTGCCGACAAGGCTAATGCCGCTGCTGAAGAAGCCGCTAAGAAGAATGCTGATCTCGAAAAGGAAATTGCTGATTTGAAGGCCAAGATCGGCGACCAGACTGGTAAAGAGGCTGGCTGTGGCGGTTCTATTGCTATCGCTGGTAGCAGTATCGGTGCTATGGCTGTCCTTGGAGCTGCTCTTGTCTTCAAGAAAAAGAGAGAGGATAAGTAATCCTCTTTCTGTCGAAAAGCTAAACGATATTTGATAGAGGAAACTGCTAGAGAGGAATCTTTAGCAGTTTCTTCGTTGTTTAAAAAACTATTTATAAAAGGAGAATCCTATGAAAAAATCAAACGCTTTTGTCTTCGTCTTATCTATGTTGATGTTAGTAGGTTGTGATCGTTCTGCTGTTTCATCTGTAAGTGATAAAACCAGTGACTCTGCCAAGACTTCTCAGACTGATAGCAGTGTTTCCTCTACTGTTACTCAGAGCAGCAATGTTGAGGGTAACTCTTCTGTTTCCGCTTCTTCTGTCACACCAGACTCCTCCAGTTCTGCTTCCAGCAATGTCAAGAAGGTTTCTGTCACTTTCAATTTAAACTACAAAGGTGCTCCAAAGGCCAGTGTAGTTCAGGTTGAAAAGGGCAAGACTGTTACTGCTCCAACTGATCCAACTCGCGATGGCAAGGCCTTCATCGGTTGGTCTGTTGATAGTGAAAGCACTCAGATTTATGATTTCACTTATCCTGTCAATAAGGATATGACTTTATATGCTGCCTGGGGTGAAACTGGTGCTCAAAAACTCAAAGGTTACACTTTTGAAGCAGAATATTGTCCATGCATCACGGATGGTCAGGGTATGCAGGGTTCCACTTATTCTGGTGGTACCTCTGGCCAGGGTTTGATCCAGGAAGACTATGATGGTTCTGCTGAAGCTTCTAACCGCTTCTGGGTCCATTTCCTTTACAACAAGGGTGACAATTTAATCTTCAATATTGAATCCGATAAGGCAGTTTCCAACGCTACCATCTATATGAGATTGTCTGCTGAATATCGTGGTCCAATGGAGATCAATGCCACTAAATATCCAGTCAAATTGAATGATGAAGCCATCAGTTATGAATCCATCTTCTTCCCTAATGTTCCAGCTCAGGGTGCTGGCTGGCTTGCCTTTGAAGATTATCCTTTAGGTATCAATCTTTCTTTGAAACAGGGTACCAACAAGATTGAGATGATCACAGATAATGACGAATGGTTATATGGTACTGCTTTATCCACTGCTCCAATGGTTGACTGCTTGAAGTTCAGCGTTCCAGAAGACGTTAACTTGACCTGGCCAACAGCGAAATATTCCAACATTATCTCTGAAGATGAATAATCGTTGAGGAGATTTATCATGAGTGTCAAAAAGATTCTGAAAAAGAAGCGTGCTTTAGCTTGGGGAATTGGTACCATTGCTTTAGCCGCAGTTATGACTACCGCCAATATTTTGGCAACCCAGACGTTCTATACCATCATCTGTAACAGTCTTGGTGGTAAGAGAGCAATCACCGAAGCTGGTGAAAATGCTGGCGCCTATATCGCTGACTTTGAAACCAAAGAAGAGAGCTACAAAAATGGTAACAAAGTCACCAAGGAAATCTGTGAAGAAGGTATGGTTCTCTTGAAAAATGAGAACAATGCCTTACCATTAAAAGCCAACGCCAAAGTCTCTGTCTTTGGTAAGAACTCCATCAACTTAGTCTACGGTGGCTCTGGTTCTGCTGCTCCAAAGCAGGATGAACCAAAGAAGACCATCTTTGATTCTTTGAGTGCTGCTGGCTTTGAATATAACCCATCCTTGAAATCTTTCTATGAGGACAATGGCGCTTCTGGCCAACCTCGTTCTGATAACCCAAAAATGGAAAACAATGGCGATATCAAACTCGAGATTGGTGAAACTGCCGTCAACAAATACACCGATGCCTTGATGAATTCCTATAGCCAATATGGCGATGCCGCTATTGTTGTCTTCTCTCGTATCGCTGGTGAAAACTGGGATTTACCACGTGTTGCCATGGATAATCCAGATCATCATTATCTCCAGTTGGATAAGAATGAAACCGATTTGTTGAAATATATCTGTGATTCCAACAAATTTGCCCATGTCATCGTCTTGATCAACTCTTCCAACAACATCGACTTAGGCTTCTTGAAGTTTGATGATGACTATGCCTATCAGTCCAAGATTGATGCTGCTATGCTTATCGGTTCTCCAGGTGCAAATGGTATCATGGCTCTTGGTGAAATTCTTGCTGGCAATGTCAACCCAAGCGGCCATACCGTGGATACTTTATATACCCACTATGAAAATGACCCAACCTGGCAGAACTTTGGCGATAACAGAAAGACCAATGGCGATGCCTATACCTTAAATGGTACTGCTCAGCCTTTCTTCTTTGTTGATTATGAAGAAGGTATCTATGAAGGCTATCGTTACTATGAGACCAGAGGTAGTAAGGACGAAGCTTGGTATAACAAGAATGTCGTCTATCCATTCGGTTATGGTCTTAGCTACACCACCTTCGATGAAGAATTCGAAGATGTTCATGGCTTAGAAGCCAAGGAGTTGAATGCGACGGAAAAATTCAACGTCAAAGTCAAGGTCAAGAATACTGGTTCTGTTGCCGGTAAGGATGTCGTTCAGATCTACGCTTCCGCTCCATATACGAATGGCGGTATTGAAAAAGCCTACAAAGTTCTTGTTGGTTTTGCCAAGACCAAATTGTTAAAACCAAATGAAAGTGAAACTGTCACCATCACCGTCGATCCATATGATTTTGCTAGTTTCGACTCTCAGGATAAGAACAATAATGGTTTCAAGGGTTATGAATTAGATGTAGGCGACTACACCTTCTTTGGTGGTAAGGATGCCCATCGCAATTTCGGTCAGTTCACCAAGCATTTGAATGCTCCTGCTCGCTTTGAGAAGGATCCTGTCACCGGCACTGATGTTGTTCCGCTTTTCGAACATGCTGGCGATCACTTACAAAGTTTGATGAGCAGAACTGACTTCACTGGCACCTTCCCAAAGACCCCAACGGATGAAGATAGAGCCGTTGACCAGGCTTTCATTGATCAGCTCAACAATCGTGATTCTGGTAATGATGAAGACTTATCTGTTATGCCAAAGTCTGGTGCTGAAGTCACCGTCATGTTCAAACAGTTGATCGGTAAAGCATACACCGATGAATTATGGGATACCTTCCTTGATCAGATGACCTTCGATGATATGGTTGCTCTCTTCAATGGCGGTTCTTATTCCACTCCGGCTATTGAACGTCTTGGTATTCCTCAGACTCTTGATTGCGATGGCCCAACTGGTATTGTCGCTTTCTTGGGTGCTCCTGAAGTCTATGGTACTTGCTACTATTCTTCGGAAGTTCTCTTAGCTCAGACCTACAATGTTACCTTAGCTGATGATTTTGGTACTGCTGTTGGTAATGAATGCTTACTTGGTGACCAGAGAGCAGGTGGCAGCCATCTTCCATACACTGGCTGGTATGCTCCAGCTGTCAACCTCCATCGTTCTCCATTTGGTGGCAGAAACACCGAATACTATTCTGAAGACTCTTTCATCTCCGGTAAATTCGCTGCTCATGTCATCAAGAAGGTTCAGGAAAAGGGTGTCTACACCAGCTTGAAGCACTTCGCTTTGAACGATCAGGAAACCCATCGTTCTTATAACGGTTCTAACACTTGGTGTGATGAACAGGCGATTCGTGAACTCTACCTTAAGCCATTTGAAATTGCCGTCAAGGAAGGTAAGACTTTAGGTATCATGTCCTCCTTCAATCGTATCGGTACCAAGTGGACTGGTGGTGATTACAACTTATTGACCAAGGTCCTAAGAAAGGAATGGGGCTTTGTTGGTTCTGTTATCTGCGACTTCCATACGGATAACTACATGAATAACAGACAGATGATCTATGCTGGTGGCGACCTCAACTTAACTACCACCAAGCCATGGAATAAGGCTGATTCGAGTTCTGCTGCTGATATGAATGTCTTAAGAAGAGCTGCTCACAACTCTTTATATGCCATTGTCAATTCCAACGCGATGCGTCTAGATATCAAGGGCTATAAGCTTCCTACCTGGGAAATTATTCTCTTTGTTGTCGATGGATGTGTCGGTGGTGCCTGGCTTATCTGGGGTGCCTGGGCTATCCTCACTAGTTTGAAAGACAAAGAAGAAACTGCTGAATAACGATAATTCAATTTCT
>OMRU01000154.1 GCA_900313465.1 uncultured Clostridia bacterium | reverse complement strand
AAGCGACCCATGTCTGAGGATTCATGAGAATAGCGCAATCAACACCTACGTTATATGGACTTTCCTTAATAAACTTTTTCCACCATGCCTGTTTAACATTGTTTTTAAGTTCAACACCTAATGGGCCATAATCCCAGGAGTTGGATAAACCGCCGTAGATTTCACTACCCTGATAAACGAAGCCTGAAGTGATGAGATGTGTAGTAACTTCCTCAAAAGTTTTTTCTTTTTCAGCCATTTTAAATACCTCGATAAAATAAAGCTTATTAAGTATAACATAGTTATTAATAAAGAGCGTTCAAAAGTAGAGAAAAAGATTTCATCGGTTTCAAATCAAAATAGCGGATGATGTTATCGTTAAGTTCACTAAGAACGCGGATACCAGAATTCTTAGGAACAATCTTAGATAAAATATCCTCATTTAAGTCCATAAAGGCGTATTTGAGAACATATAAATCCATCTCTTCTTTTTCCGAAAGAGAAAACTTGCTTAAGCAATTCTTACAAAGATATCCCCCCTCCTCTAAAGAATAAGAAACGATGTTCTTTCTATTTTGACAATGGATACAATGGTCGGTGTTGATCTCAATACCAAGAACATGATAAAGCACACCTAAAGTAAGAATAGAAAGAGATAAAACATCTTTTCCTTCCTTTAAGGCGTTGATAATTTTCTTCATCTCCTCATAAGGAAATCTATCGCCATACTGAAATAGCGATAACGATAGTTCCTGAAGATACATCAAATAGCAAGAGGAAGCATAATCCATAAGGGAAGAAGAAACGTCCATGTTCACTCTTAAAGAAGAGGCGATATTTGGTCCTTTAGTGGCAGACTGATATTCCACCTGGACGATATTTCCAGTGATCAGAAGTGGTTTAAGCTGACTTTTCGGTTTATAGATACCTTTAGCCAGTAAGCCAAAAAGGCCATCTTCTCCGGCTAAGGAGACGATGGCAGAGTTCTCACCAAACTGGGTTGAACCTAACACTAAGGCAATGGTATTTTTTGTTTCGCGTTTGATCATTACTTTTCGTCGTAACCAAATTTCTTCAAGTAGCGTTCATCATTGCGCCAATCCGGAATAACTTTGACGACAAGTTCGACATGGACTGGGCAACCAAAGTAGGAAGAAATGGATTTTTCAGAGAAGCGAGAGATATCAGAAATCATCTTGCCCTTCTTACCGATGACGATGGCTTTCTCACTTGGCTTTTCAACGATGATATTGCCAAGAATCGTCATTCCTTCTTCCTCTTCGGAGACAGTCTTCAAGTCGATATAGATGGAATGAGGAACTTCGGCATCAAGAAGACGCATACATTTCTCACGAATGATTTCCGAGATGATATATTCCTTTGGACGGTCAGAGACGATGTCCTCAGAATAATAAGGGAAACTTTCCGGAAGTTCATCCTTGATCATCCTAAGCAGTTCTTCCACGCCATAATTATTCAAGGCAGAAAGGTGACAAACCTTGGCGTTTGGAAGTAAAGACTTATAACGAGCAAGTCTTTCTTCACCCAAGTCGGCTTTGACTAAATCAACCTTGTTATAAGCGATGATGACAGGGATATCGACATGTTTCAACTTCTCACAGAGTTCAAAGTTTGGAACTTCACTTGCATCGATGACATATACGATGACATCAACACCATCCTTCGCGCTTTCGGCATCGCGAAGAAGGATAGAGCCAAGCTTACCGTGCGGCTTAAAGACACCAGGAGTATCGACAAAGATAATCTGAGATTCTTCATCGTTATAGATAGCCTTGACATTGTCTCTGGTCGTCTGCGGTTTAGCCGAGACGGGGAGCAACTTGAAACCTAAGCATTTATTGATGATGGTAGACTTACCAGCATTGGCTCTACCATAGACACAGACAAAACCTACTTTTTTCATTATTTGAGATCCTCTTTACTAAAAGCATAGGGAAGAAGATCCGCTACACTTGTATCTAATTGCTTACTTAAATCGCAGTTGAAGATATGAACCGGGCAGTTCATATTCATCAGTTCGCTCATCACCTGTCTACATGATCCACAAGGAGTTCCGACATTCTCAGAGTCCGTAATCAAAGATAACGAGACGATATCTTCCTTGTTATATCCAGAAGCATAGGTGTGGAATAGAGCAACTCTTTCGGCACACATGCAATCGCCATAAGCAGAATTCTCAATGTTGAATCCCTGATGGTATTTGCCATCTTTGGTCATGACGATGGCCCCGACACGGAAATGAGAATATCCGCTTAAGGATTTCTCCTGAGCAGAGGTAAGAAGCTTTTTGACCTTGTTGATGTTGGTATAGAAATCGTAAGGCATAGTATTTAAAATCTCATTCTGCAGAGCAAACATTTCTTCCGCTTCCTTCGTCGAGCGATGATGCTCATAACCAAAGGCGTGAAGAAGTCCGTGTATAAACAAGAAGGCCATTTCTCTTCTATATGGATGGTGATATTGGCCACACTGTTCTTTGGCTACTTCAGGGCTGATGATGATATTGCCTAAATCAATGACCTCGTCCATCATCAGGACGTCGGCTTCCTGGAATGCGAAAGTCAGAACATCAGTAGGTCTATCGGTATCGCGATATTGTTTATTGAGCTCGTGAATCTCTTCTTTGCTGACTAAAGTCAAAGAGATACGATAGCACTCTTCTTTCTTTAAGACTTTCAGGGTCTGTTTAAAGGCGATGGTAAACATCTCCTTTAAGCCCTTTTCATGGTTGGCTTGGTTTAAAAATTCCAGGATATGATTTGTTTTCATCAACGACTTAATCTCCTTTGTTCTTTCTATTATATTTCAAATTGAGATTTTCTTTAAGCAAAAAGACAGACAAAGGATAACTTAAGCGGTTTATGGAACAAATTTCTTCGTGATTGTCAGTGACAATCGCTAGTATTTTCCTTGAAGTGAAGGAAAAAGTCATCATCAATCCTAGATAATAGACGATCAGATTCATATTAAAACGGTCAAGAATAGATAATTCCATCATGATGAAGACAAGAAGAATAGCAATTTCAATCACCCAGGTAGCGACAATGATAAATAGATATCGATACGATTTCATCTTGGCTTTCTTAAAAGCTTCTAACGCTACCTCTTCTTCTGTCTTGATCTTTCCTAAATGTGAGAATAATACTACAGCTTTAGGATTATGTTCTAATAAATAGTTGATTGTTGGTAAAGCGGCAACAATTCTGTTGTCATCAGTAATAACCTTTCCTTCGTCTTTCATTGGAACATTGAAGTCTACACGTAC
>OMRU01000087.1 GCA_900313465.1 uncultured Clostridia bacterium | reverse complement strand
CAATAAAATCAACATTAAAAGATGATGTAAGAGATTTCATATTCTCAAAAACAAAACGTAATCCAATGATTTTGCCAATTATTATGGAAGTATAATAATAAACGAAGATAACAAGCAACGAAAAAAATATAATAATGACCGCTCGGGTGTTAAGTATGATCTTCACCCCTTTCTATCTCCCTATCGTGGGATTTTTCATGCTGTTTATTTTCAGCTATATGAGTTTTTTGCCTTTGAGTTACAAGGCACTCGTACTAGTAATTGTCTATCTTTTTACTATATTACTGCCTTCACTTCTGATAAGAAGAAAATTATGACTATCTCCAAGGTCGTCATCGGCGGTTGGGATACTTATGATACTTTCGACTTCTCTTCTAAGCAGGCTTATCTCAACACCATCAATACCACCTTCAAACTCAACCAAATGGTCACTCTCTACAACGACGCCTACACCAGATATTTAAGCCTCTAATCCGTTTAAGTTGATACTATCGTCAGGAGTGGAATACTCTTCCACTCCTGACTTATTCCTGATAAAAGGGGGACATTTATATGAAAAAATTAACTGCAAAATTTCAAAACATTGGTGGATATATATCCATTGCAGTTTTCGCTTTGATGGTCGTTTATGCTTTAGGCATGGCCACCCCAGCGGCTGCCTGTAGACTTTATCAGGATACAATCGATTTTTATGATCAAATCATGCCATATAACAATGGTATCTTGTTGTTTGGTATCTTTGGCTTATTGATTGCCGCTTTCTACTTTGTTTTGAAAAACAATACCAGAATCATTTACTACATCTCCAACTTTGTCTGGCACGGAATCAATACAGTCTTTACCCTTGTCGCATCTATCTTTACCTTTGTTGGTGTTGGTATTTATCAGAACGCTTATGGAGCTCTTCCATTTGAGGCCATGAATGAATATTGGTCTATTCGTGCTGATACCACCATCAATCCAAACCCAGCGGTGTTTGCTTTAGGTTATATTCTTGGCGTTCTTGTCTTATTGAGCCTTGTTCCACACATCCTTGTTCTCGTCGACAAGATTCAGCACAGAATTCGTTATGAAAACAACAAACTCAACGGTGTTGCTAACCCCGTTTCTTATGATCCAAAGGAGGCAAAGTAATTATGGCTGAGGAAAAGCAGAATTTAGTCAGCGAAGAAACTCCTGTCATTGTCAAAAAGGATCCTATCATTGATCGTATCAGGAATTATTTTCATCCTAAGGGTATCCAGGTTGAAATGCTTCGCTATCGTCCTAACAAGGGCTCTTATTTCTTAAGTTTACTATCTATTGTCTGCTTTGCCGTTGCCTTCTGCGTCTTCTATTCCTCCACCAATCTTCCTACTGGTAGAGAGTCTTTCAACCTTTTTGGTTCCAACGTTGCTGGTCCATGGCTTGGTATCGATATCGTCTTGAACATCGTTTTGATGCTCTTCATGTTCTTCGCTACCATTGAGATGAAGTCTTACTCTTTGACTCTTGGTTATGCTAGCGTTGGTCTTGGCGCTTTCCAGATTGTTCGTATCTTCATGCTTCCACTTTCCTTGCTTAATGTTGGTAGTATGAAACCAGCTATCTTCACCACCATGCTTATCATGTATGTCCTTTCTGGCACTTTTGCCATCTTAGCAGGCTTTTTATCTGTCTATCGCGGTACTGCTTTACGTAAGTATCTTAAGACTGTCAAGCCTATCGAAAATGAAAAGGTAGGAAAATAATTATGGCAACCTTACAATTACAGAATATCAAGAAAGTCTATGACGGCGGGGTTGTTGCCGTTCATGACTTCAACATCGACATCAAAGATGGCGAATTCATTGTTCTTGTCGGTCCTTCTGGTTGTGGTAAGTCTACTACCTTAAGAATGATTGCTGGTTTAGAGGATATCTCTGATGGTACCTTGATGATCGGCGATAAGGATTGTACTCATTTAGCCGCTAAGGATAGAGACATCGCCATGGTCTTCCAGAACTATGCTCTTTATGCCAACATGACGGTTTATGAGAATATGGCCTTCTCTCTCACATTGAGAAAGGATAACCCAGAAGACATTCATAAGAAAGTTATGAATGCGGCTGAAATCTTAGGTTTGACTGCTCAGTTAAACAAGAAACCAAGAGAATTATCTGGCGGTCAGCGTCAGAGAGTCGCTATGGGTAGAAGTATCGTTCGTAATCCAAAGGTCTTCTTATTCGATGAACCTTTGTCTAACCTCGACGCTAAGTTAAGAAACGCTATGCGTAGAGAAATCAAGTTATTACATCATAGACTTGGTACCACCATGATCTATGTCACTCACGATCAGACTGAGGCCTTGACCTTAGCCGATAGAATCGTCGTTATGTCTATGGGTAGAGTTCAGCAGATCGGTACTCCATATGAAGTCTATCACAAACCAGCCAACGCTTTCGTCGGTTACTTCATCGGTAACCCATCCATGAACTTCTTCGAATGCAGAGTGGAAGGCAACAAGCTTGTTGGTAAAAACGGCTTTGTTTATAATCTCGATGCCAAGGAAGAAGCGGATCTCGCTTCCAGAAATGGCAGTCCAATCTTGATGGCTACCCGTCCAGAATGTATCAACTTAGAAGGCGAACATGAATATCAGGTCGACTTGGTTGAACATTTAGGTCAGTATTCTCTCATCCATGGTACCATGCACGGCTACCACACCATTATCAAAGTCTTAGGCTGGCAGAAGATCGAACATGGTTCTACTATCCATGTCGGCTTCCGCAAAGAAAAAGTCTGTTTCTTCGACATTGATAACGGCGCTAGAATCGGAGGTTAATCACTATGGCAAATGAAAAACAGAATCCAAATACCGAAGAAGAGATTGACCGTTCTGGTATTGATTTCAGAAGCGATGCCGATACGAGCATCAACTCTGCTGCCTTAAGCCAGCAGGATACCTCTTCCGACGAAGAATCTCTTGTTGAAGCGATGGGTCAGAATGCCTTTGTTCTTTTCTTTACCCGTTTGCTCATCAAAGTCAAAAACCATATCGCGATCATTCCGATGATTTTGATTGTCATCACCATGATGATCATCACCTTCACCATCCAGGTTCACGTTAACGCCACTGTCGATCTTTCCAACGATAAATTCAATTCCTTCTGGTTCTTCATCAATGTCGTCTTATCCTTGATGGCTGTTCTTCTCTACATCAACATCCAGAATCGTAAGATTGAAAAGAAGAAATGGATCATTTTCATGGTTCTTCTCTATCTTGTTCTTGGCGGTGAGATGATTATTGATTTACTCTATATGAGAGATATCCGAATCGAGACTAGCTTATACAATTCCATCAACTTGATTGTGGAAAAAGAAGATAGACAGTTTATCGCTCCATCTTATGCTTATACGATGGTTCACTTCATCTTCCTCATCATCGATGCTATCGCTGCCGCTTTAGCTCCAATTCTCCAGCCATTTGCTAAGAAGATTCAGATTCGCAGAAAAAAGAAATCTAATTAACGAACATGAAAAAAACCAATACACCTTTAGAAGAAGCCACCGAGCTTAAGGATGAAAACGGTAATACGATCAGTATCAATCCGGAGCCTGAGAATGATTCTCTGAAGGATGATAACCTGGTCGACAAGAAAACCTTAAAGAAATATAGGATACATTGGTATCACCGTATTCCTTATCCTGTTCGAGCCTTGCTTATCAAGTATTGGTTTTTTGGTCTCAATTATTTTCTCTTCCAGATGGGTCTAGGTTCTTTAGACTTCTTCCGTGGAGATGCTACAAATACGTTTGCTGTGTCGACGCTGATGTTGATTTTTGTTTCCGGTTTTGCTCTTGGTGTCTTTAATGATATCTTTGTCTACAACATATTGGATGTCATTGAAGATGAACCAGGAAGCAAGGAACCGTTCGTCATATTCAAGTCCAAGAAAGTCTACTCTCTTTTCATCAATGTTATCTTTGGTCTTATCGTTGGTTTTTTAGGCACTTATCTATGCGGTGTCCTTAGCCAACTTGTCGATCCTAACTTAGAGTCTTTCTGGTTCCGTGAACCTTTATCGGCAGCTCTCGTCATGTTTATTGTCGATGGTGCCTTTGTCGGACTCAAAGATCTTATTGTCATGATCATTCGTCATTTCAGAGGTAATCATACCGTCTATGATGACTAAATAAAGGAGGTAGTTGCCATGCAGTTCTCAGTCCTTAACATTACATGTTGTTCCGTCACGTTGGAATTGACCAACCATGCCATCTATCAGGTGGAATCTTCTTTTGATGTTAAATTGGACGGAGAAGTAGTCCTGACAACCTCTCGCAATGTCTTTACCCTGTTTGATTTAAAGCAGGATACTGATTATGTTGTTTCTATTGGTGAAGATGAATTAAAGATTCATACATCACGTGTTTCCTATATCCTTCATGCTAAGGATTTCAAAAAAGGAAGCAGTGAACAAGATGATACATTAGCCATGCAGATGGCGATCAATATGACCCCAGAAAACGGTCTTCTTGTTTTTGATGAGGGTGAATATCACATCCGTTCTTTATTCTTAAAGAGTGATATCACCATAGAATTGAAGAAAGGAGCCGTTCTTTTAGGTTCTACGGATAT
>OMRU01000153.1 GCA_900313465.1 uncultured Clostridia bacterium | reverse complement strand
GCTAATCCTCAGCTTTCTAGTTATCCTCAAAGCAAACCTCAGATGATGGATGATAATCCTTTCCAGTCTGCTTATTCTCCTGTTAGAGATTCTTATGCAAACGATGATTTATCTACTAGAGCCCAGGAATTTTCAAGAAAGGCTCTAAGTAAAGATCAATCCATTCCTGTTCAGGAACAAGTAAGAGATGATCCAAGTAATTATGCTGACCCTTATGGTAGAAGAGCACCTGTGGAAAATTCTTTCAATCCTGTCTCTAGACCAGCTCAGAGTTATTCCGCTCCTGCTTATAATCCAGCTAAGCCAGCTGAGTTTACCGTCAAGAGCAACAAACCAGTGATGACTCCTGCTCCAACCTTTGAAGTAAAAAGTGAACAGGCTTCAGACATAGAAGAAAAACCGATGTCTGATGAAGAAGCCGAACAGCAGAAGGAAAGAGAATACTTTGCTCGCAAGCAGAAGAAACAGGCTGATGCCCTTCTTGCCAAGAAGCGTGCCAAGGAAGAAAAAGTCGCTTCCTTGATGAAATATGTTTCCGATGTTCCTAAGGATTACTACTATCAGCTTCCTAACGACTCCTTGCTTGAAGAAATCGATGATTCGGCCAAGATGGAAAAGAATACCGAATCCGCTCAGGAAAAAGCCAATATCATCAACAAGGTTTTTGATGAATTTGCCGTCAAAGCCAAAGCCACGACTTTTACCATCGGTGCTTCTGTCACTCGTTTCAACGTTGAGACGGAACACGGTGAGAAAGCCGATAAGATTGCTAACCTCACCAGTGAATTCCAGCGTGCGCTTAACGGCGATATGTCCGTTCGTGTAGAGACTGTTGTCCAGGGTCGTTCCACTTCTGGTATCGAAGTTGGTAACATCGCTCCGATGGCTGTCTCCTTCAAGGATATGTTCCAGTTCATCCAACAGGATAAAGAACATCCACTTCTTCTTCCTATCGGCAAAGATATCGGTAGTGAAATCATCACTTTCCCACTTGATAAGATGCCCCATATGTTAGTTGCCGGTACTACCGGTTCTGGTAAGTCTGTCTTGATTCATTCTATGATCATGACTCTGATTATGAGAACTTATCCAAGCCAGGTAAAATTGATGTTGATTGACCCGAAGCAGGTTGAATTCATTCGTTATGCGGATGAATCTCATCTCTTCTGTCCAGTCATTTCCAAACCTGAAAGTGCCATTCTTGCCTTGAAGAAACTCTGCGATGAGATGGATCGTCGTTTTGCCGTGTTGAGCAAATGCCGTTGTGCCAACTTAGCTGACTATAACGATCTTCGTCGCGGTCATGAATTGCAGTATGAAAACATGCCATATGTCGTCACGGTCATCGATGAGTTTGCTGATTTGATGCAGACAGGCGGTAATGAGGTCACTCGTTATGTCACCCGTATTGCTCAAAAGGCCAGAGCCTGTGGTATTCATCTCATCATTGCGACGCAGCGTCCAAGTAAGGACACAGTTCCAATGATCATCAAGGCTAATGTTCCATGTCGTATCGGTTTATCTTGCTCTTCGCAGATCGACTCTCGCGTCATCCTGGATGAGAATGGTGCGGAAACACTTCTTGGTAAGGGTGACTTGCTCTTCAAGTGCCCAGGTAAGAAGTCTTTGATCCGTGCTCAGTCTCCGTATATTTCCAACCATGATATGAATACTGTGTTGGATTATGTTCGTTCGCATGCCGGTGATCCAAACTATGATCCTGACTTCTTAGATCTTGATGTCGAGGAAGAAGTGGAAGAGGAGAGCAATCCAGAAGGCGATTTATATACGGATATCTGTGAATTTGTGGTGCAGACGGGTATCACTTCCAAGACTAGCATCATGCGTTCTTTCCAGGTCTCTTCTCTTAAGGCGGATCAGTTTATTGTGCGTATGCAGTCGGATGGTATTCTTGCTCTTGGTCCAAATGGTAAACTCATCTTAGGCCCTGCTGCTCATTTGGAGGATTTTGAATAATGAGTCACAAAACTACCTTTTTCACGAATGAATATGGTGAAAGAGTCATCATTAGACGTGTGTTTCTGAATAGAACTTGTAGTGCGGAAGCTTTGGTGTTATTCACTCAGCTTTTAAATGATTTTCCGCAGTATTCTTTGAAGAAACCTTTATCTAAGTTAGCTGGTGCCACCTTAAGTTTTACTTCTTATTACTATCATGATGGCTATGTTTTGGAAGGTAGACTTTCACAAAGTCAGACCTCTTCGTTGAAGTATCTTTTCTCTAATCCTTACAAGGAAGGAGAAAAGATTCTTAACGATGTCTTCTCCCTTGGTTTTATCAATAGTGAGAAGAACATTGCTGTCTGCAAAGAAAGAATATTAGCTGAGAATTATATTCGTTTACGTTCTTCTTTAACGGTTGGTAAGATGATGATTTCTTCTTCCTATGCTCCAATTTGTTTTGATGAGAAGAAACTGAAATCTGTCACGCCAGATGATTTAAGTCAGATGGCTAGTCAGGTAAGCAGTCTAAATAAAGGTGACTTATTCTATTTTGGTGCAAGTGAACCTGCGCCTTTATCTCTTTGTTCTGACTATCAGGATGGACTTGATCTGAAAGCATCTCCTTTAGTCACTAATGTCGTTATGAAAGATTATCTTGATGATGAGTCTATCATGTTTGTTTTTGAACATGCCATGATTGAAAACAGGGATGAAAAACTCATTCAGGAAACAGTCTTTGCGGGTTTGATTGCTTATCTGAAAGATTATTTAGCAAAGAAGGTCTATATCGATTATCAGATGGATTTTACTCTTCTTGATAGCACTCATACGCTATTTAGCATCACCACTTTAAAAGGTAGACTTGATTCTATTGTCAATCACCTCTCTTTGAAGGTCGGAGAGAATCTTCCTTTTGATTTAACACCTTGTTATGATGCAGCGATATGTGATAACAAGATGAAGGAAATCTCTTTGAAGATGTCTTTTTCCAAGTTGATTCATGAAGAGATGATCGCTAAGGATTTATCCTTACAGGATAAGGGAGTGGATTTATCAAGAAACAGCTATCGCGATTTTATCAACACTCTTCTTATCGATGATCTTCTGTTTGTCAGAAAGGAGAAACACCATGCTTAAACACGACTACGGACATTTGGGTTGTCCTTTCTATGAGGAAGTATTAGATAATGGAATGACCGTGGTCATCCTTCCAAGCAAGAACAAACTCAAGAGTGCCACCATCTATATTGCCCAGGGTGGATTTTTACATTCTCAACAGATTTCTACTAGCAAGATTCCCTTTGGTTCTGCCTATTATCTGATGCATATGATCTTACCGGAATCCTTGAA
>OMRU01000120.1 GCA_900313465.1 uncultured Clostridia bacterium | reverse complement strand
AGTCTCTTTTCCATGATCTTCCAGAACTTTTCTTCATCCTTACCAGAAGAACAGGCAGCATCGACAAGATTGATGGTGACAACACCCTGGTTGAATCGACCATAATACTTATGCTTACCCGCCTGATAATCTAAGGCATCACCGATATTGCCTTTATTGGCATCGGTGAAACGATCAGGAGTAAGGAAGGAACGGCAACCCATACATGGATAGCAATCTCCCTTGAGTTCAAAGGATTCCTTTTCAGAAATATAATCAGGAACCATACGCTTGGCCGTACATTCGGCAGCAAGCTTGGTCAAATAGAAATACTTACCGGATTCATCGATGTTATTTTCCTGCAAGACATAGATCAACTTAGGGAAGGCAGGAGTGATATAAGCACCCGTTCTATCCTTGACACCTAAAATTCTCTGCTTGAGCATGACTTCGATAATCAAAGCCAAATCATCTCTGGTCTGACCTTCCGGAACTTCATTGAGATATAAGAAGACCGTGACAAAAGGAGCCTGACCATTGGTGGACTGTAAGGTGATGAGCTGATACTGAATGGTCTGACAACCAGATTCAATTTCCTTCTGAACCTCAAGTTCGACAAGTTCCTTGAACTTTTCTTCCGTAGTAGTGATACCAGCTGCTTCAAATTCACTCTTCAGTCTCTTGGTGATCTTCTGACGAGAAATGTCGACAAATGGAGCAAGATGAGACATGGTGATAGTCTGTCCACCATATTGAGAAGAAGCGACCTGAGCAACAATCTGACTTGCGACCGTACAAGCGGTGATGAAAGAGTGTGGCTTATCGATCTTGGTACCAGAAATACAGGTACCATTTTGTAACATATCGTTAAGATTGACCAAACAGCAGTTATGCATATGCTGGGCAAAATAGTCAGCATCATGGAAATGGATGATACCTTCTCTATGAGCCTCGACAATATCCGAGGAAAGAAGATACTTGCCAGTGTAATATCTCGACCATTCACCAGCCATGTAATCTCTCTGAACGGAGAGAATGGTTGGATTCTTGTTGGAATTTTCCTGTTTGACTTCTTCGTTATCTCTTTCGACGACACCAGAAATCTTCTGATCGATATCAGACATCTTTCTGTCTTCGTTATGCTTATAACGATAAGTGATATATAAACGAGCAACTTTATATTTGCCAGAAGCCATCAAGCCATCTTCAACCTTATCCTGGATTTCTTCCACGGATAAATCTCTACCGGCATTGATCGCATCCTTCTTGATACCAAGAGGAATCTGGGTAATCTGCTCGTCAGTCAAACGTTCAGAAAGAATACCTTCTTCATTATTGGCCTTGCGGATCGCATTTTCAATCTTGATCAGATCGAATGGAACACGCTCACCAGAGCGCTTCATAACACAGATTTTTGGCTCTACGTAATCCATGTTACCATCTAACAATTCGTCGTACATATGGAAACCTCCAGAAACAAAACATAAAAAGACCCTTTAAGGCCGTTTTGATGAAACGATAATTTTCGCACCTTCTCATTTTAGGTTAAACGCCCTTTTAAGTAAATGGTTTTGCATTCAAAAAACCAATGAAAATTTTTTCAAAAAAATATAGTGATTTTTTAGTAGTTTTGGAACCGTTTTTCACTAGGAAAAAGACCACTTTATTGGTATAATGCAGCAGTTGTGTCAGTGAGGTGTTTAAAATGTTGCAATTATCAAATATAAGTATGCAGTTTGGTGGCCGCGTGTTGTATAAGGACGTCAACGTCTCTTTTACACCCGGTGAATGTTTCGGTATCATCGGTGCCAATGGCGCTGGTAAATCCACTTTGCTTAGAATTATCTCTGGCGATTTAGAGCCAACCGATGGTCATGTCCTTCTCGATCCAAAAGAAAGACTCTCCGTCTTGAAGCAGGACCATGATGCTTTTGATGAATATACCGTCTTAAGAACCGTCTTGATGGGTTATCCAAGATTGATTCAGATCATGGATGAAAAAGACGCTTTGTATGCCAAAGCTGATTTCAGCGAAGAAGATGGTGTCAAAGCCGCTGAATTAGAAAATGAATTTGCCGAAATGGATGGTTGGAATGCTGAAAGCGATGCAGAAACCCTTTTGGAATCTCTTGGCATCTCCAAAGACAAAGAAAACACCCTGATGAAAGACATGGATGCTAGAGACAAGGTCAAAGTCTTACTTGCCCAGGCCTTGTTTGGCAATCCTGATATCTTAGTTCTTGATGAACCTACCAACAATCTCGATGAAAGAGCCTGTCGTTGGTTAGAAGAATTCCTCATCGAATTTGAAAACACCGTCTTAATCGTCTCTCACGACCGTTACTTCTTAAATAAAGTCTGTACCAGAATCCTTGATGTCGACTATAACGAAATCAACGTCTTCTCTGGTAACTATGACTTCTGGTATCAGTCCTCTCAGCTCTTACAGCAGCAGATGAGAGACCAGAACAAGAAGAAGGAAGAAAGAATCAAGGAATTGCAGGACTTCATCCGTCGCTTTGCTGCCAATGCCGCCAAATCCAAACAGGCTACTTCCCGTAAAAAAGCCTTAGATAAAATCGAATTAGAAGAGATGAAACCATCCAGCCGTAAATACCCCTTCATCTCCTTTAGAAGCGAATATCAGTTAGGTAAGGATGTCCTTGAAGTTCACGAAGCTACCAAGGAAGGTTACTTCAAGAACTTGGAGTTCACGGTTCGTAATACCGATAAGATTGCCTTTATCGCGGACAACTCCCTTGCCATAAGCAAACTCTTTGATATCTTAGCCGGCAAAGACACCTTGGACAAAGGTGAATTCAAGTGGGGAAAGACCACCAAGCCAACCTATATCCCAAGCAACTTTGCCGAATTCGATAACGTCAAATCCAATCTCGTCAACTACCTCAGACCCTATGCTAAAGAAACCACCGATGTCTATCTCCGCGGTTTCTTAGGAAGAATGCTCTTCACCGGTGAAGAAGCCTTAAAGAGCGTCTCTGTTCTCTCTGGTGGTGAGAAAGTTAGACTTCGTTTTTGCAAAGTCATGTTAGACCCAGGAAACGTCATCATGCTTGACGATCCAACTAACCACCTCGACTTGGAATCCATCACTTCCTTAAACAAAGGTATGAAGGAAGCCGAACACACTGTCATGCTCTTTTCTTCTCACGATAGAGAATTGCTCAACACCATCGCCAACAGAATCATCTACATCAAAGCCGATGGTTCTTATATCGATAGAGAGATGACCTACGAAGACTTCTTGACTTACTTAGATACGTTATAAGCCAAAAAAATAGATTCAGACCTGACACACAAGTTGTTAAGTCTGAATCTATTTTATTTTGTGATGATGGTTGGTAACCAAATGATAGGCTTCTTTAAGATGTTCTTGAACTGCAACATACTCGTACCGATACCAATAGAGATTTCTCAGTTGAGGCATTAGTGTCGATTTTCATATGCTTTCAACTAACGAGGTTTTTGATGTTTTTTCTGATTCAAAATATGGAACCAAAGATCAAAAAATTCATTTTGTACAAGACAAATAAATGGAGGATAATAGTAGTATGGTGAATATTGGTTTAGATCATGAAGGTAAAGCCCTTCTTAAAAGTCTTATCGGAAAAGAACTGATTCAATATAGACATGATCCATTAGATAAATTTGGTGGTGAAAAAGTCTATGGAAGAATCGAACTGTTTTTCGACGATTTAATCATTCTAATCGACTATGACTATGCACCTTACCCACTGTTTGGAAGTACTGATGACGAACACCCTGTATTTTCTATAAAAAAGATATCTGAAGAAGAAACTATCTCTGCATTGGAAGATGTCTCCCAAATCAATATTAGGTTTGAAAAAGTGATCTCAGGTGTATCACTTATAGAAGATACGATTGACATTGAATGGGATGGCAAAAAAGATAGTA
>OMRU01000147.1 GCA_900313465.1 uncultured Clostridia bacterium | reverse complement strand
CCTTATACTTCTTTAGTCCATAGAGTCACCCGCCTGACATTCAATATCTATCGCCGTTTCTTAGAAGAATTCAAAACGTTCAAAAAGGCGGTTTGTTTCGTGCAGAAAGGAAATGTCTTATGACGAAGAACACATTATCTGCCACTGCGAAATCCAAAAACGTCATCGAGGTTTATGCCAACAAGGAATTCTGTCCTTTCAAGATGACAAAATTCCGTCTCTATGTCGATCATAAACCAGCGATGAAACTTGAGCCGGTCACCACCAGCGAATCGCATTCGGCCAATATCTATACCATCGTCAGCGATGATTTCAATTTTGTTCCCGGCCATTATTATGAGATTGCCACGGAACAGAATTATTTTGTCAACATCGATATTTCCTATATGGCTTTGACACCAGAATTTGAACAGAAATATCGCTATGATGGCAAACTTGGTGCCATCTATACCAAAGAGAGAACCACCTTCAGAGTCTATTCTCCTTTCAGTGTGGAAATCTCTTTGCACGTCTTAAAGTATGGCGCAACAAAATGGGAAACCTATTCCATGACCCACGACTTTGAAACTGGTGTGTTTGAAGCGGTGGTCGAAGGCGACTATGATGGTGCTTCCTATCTTTATGAGAGATTGATGTTTGGTGAATCCACTCTTGTTGCTGACCCATATTGTCTTTCCATGGCTTCTAATAGCCGTTGGTCTTTTGTTATCAATCCTGAAAGAGTGAAACAGATCGACACCCATTCTGATACTCTTCCCTTCTTTGATGATCCACTGAAAGCCATCATCTATGAATGTGATGTCAGAGACATGACTTCCTTAACCTCGATTGAACATAAGGGTACCTTCAAGGCTCTTGCCACCAAAGGATATAAGGATGAAAAAGGTTTGCCAATCGGTCTTGATTATTTAGCCAGTCTTGGTGTTTCTCATGTACAACTTATGCCAGTACTCGATTTCCAGACTATAGATGAAGATGATCCATTTTCCATGTATAACTGGGGCTATGATCCAGTGAGTTATTTTTCTCCCGAAGGTTCTTATTCTAGCGACCCATATGATCCATATGCCAGAGTGTTGGAGTTAAGAGAACTCGTCGGTGCTCTTCACCAAGAAGGTATCAGAGTTACTTTGGATGTTGTTTATAACCATGTTTATTCCACCATCTATAATCCTTTGAATGTCTTAGTTCCAAAATATTATTATCGCGCTGATGACCAAGGAAGATTATCCAATGGCTCCGGTTGTGGTAATGACTTGGAATCTCGTCACTACATGGTAAGAAAACTCATCATCGATTCCCTTACCCACCTGATGGATTTCTATGATGTGGATGGCTATCGATTCGACTTGATGGGCATTCTTGATATCGAGACGATTCGACTTGGCTATGAAGCCCTTAAGCAAATCAAACCAAACTTCCTTTATTATGGTGAGGGTTGGGACTTGTGGACTGCTCTTCCTGGAGAACAGAAAGCCAGCTATTATAACGCTCACGCCATGCCTTATGTCTCTTTCTTCAATGATCGATTCCGCGATATTGTCAAAGGCAAATCCAATGAGAGTGAAATTGGCGTAAAAGGCTACATTTTAGGAGATACCAACTATCGTGATGGTTTCAAACATGTTTTATTAGGCTCCGCCGTTGCCCTAGCCTTTGCTCCAATGTTTGATCATGTGGTGCAGTCGGTGAATTATGTTGAATGTCATGATAACCATACACTCTTTGATAAGATCAAGATCGCTTGTCCTGATGATAGTGATGAAGAAGTCAAGAAACGTATCAAATTATGCACGGCCGCTATCCTTCTTGCTGGTGGTATTCCTTTATTCCACCAGGGTCAGGAAATCGGTGGCAGCAAAAATAAAGTCGGAAACTCCTATAACAGCGGTGATGAAATCAATGGTTTCCACTATGACCTGCTTGATCGCAATGAAGATATGTACCATTTCTTCATCGATGCCATCAAGATGAAGAAAGCCTTCATCGATGTGGCTGGTGAAGATTATGATTATCTTCTTGAAAGAAATAAGATCACATTTGAGAATCTTGATCACGGTGCCTTGAAGATCAAATATGACTTGCAGGATTGCAATGTCTACATTATCTTCAATCCAAGCAAGGATAACTTCATGTATGAGTTTGAAAACTATGTCAATCTCGTCTTCAATGATTCTGGTATCATCAACGATGATGGCTTCTTTATGAAGATGGCTATCGTCAACGCCTTATCGTTCAATATCTTTTATGAGAAGAAAACAGTGAAAGTCTCTCCAGACTACAAGGAGGTCAACTAATTATGAGACAATTATGTAAATGGATTCGTATGGTCTTAACTGGTGGTCCTAGCATCATGTGGGGTGCTAGACATTGCCGCCGTTATTTAAGACATCCAGAAAAATATACAGTCAAGGAAAAACATGCTTATGCTAATGCCTTAGGTAAGAGATTAGCTAAGCGCGCCTTCAAGACAGAATTCATCATCACCGGTGAAGAAAATCTCAAGAAGGCTCCAGGTCAGGCCTTGTTTGTTTCTAACCATGTTTCCGTTCTCGACCCTATCTTCTTCATGGCCTATTCTGATCGTCCTGTCACTTTCTTAGGAAAGAAACAGATTCTCAAGATGCCATTTGTCTCCACTGTCTTGCGCTCCATTGTGAAGCCAAAGTCCTTGATGCCATCTTTTGACAACTGAATCTCGGTTATGGTACTGTCCTTAGGATTCTTCTGTATGCGTTCGTAGTCAGCATGACTCATCATATACAGGTTATAGTTCTTGGCATACACTACCCACTGCTTATCAGGGCTTACGTTGCCAAACTTCATGCCTGGGCGCTCTTTCTTCTCCTTGCCAAGGCAGGTAAGCTTCTGCTGTGCGTACTGGTATTCGTATTTCACGCTATCAACGGTAAACTCGAAGGTGACATTATCGTCCTTGAGTTTCAAGTCCTTGACAGGTAACTGTTGAGCAGTGTATTTCTGTTCACTTTGTTCTGAAATCTGAGAGGCAATGTCTTCAGTACTGAACAGCACACGTTTGGTCCGTGTGGCAGGATCTACCACATATACATTCTCTCCCTGACTGGTCTTGAAACTATACCAGAAACGGGTAGATCCCTTGAAATAGTTAGGATGGATACTCAGCGAGAATGTTTTCTGTTCGTTCTTGTCGGGTGTCCACGCACGGGCGGCATCATATTCAGGCAAAGTGACATCTTGCGCTATCAGGCACATAGGGATGGTTGCCAGCAAAGCTACAGCCAATAAACAACTTTTGATAATTTTCATTGTAAATAGTATTTGTATTAATAATAATTGATGCAAAGATAACGGATTTTCACATATAATTATCAATT
>OMRU01000145.1 GCA_900313465.1 uncultured Clostridia bacterium | reverse complement strand
GTAATATCATCAGCAGTTACATTTACAGCATAATCGCCTGAAGGTAAATTAATGTTTAAACGAGCAATACCGTTACTATCAGTTATCCTTTTATATGAATAACCATTGACTTCAAAAATCACTGTTTGGTTGGCTAAAGGATTGCCTTTTTTATCAGTCAATGTGATATTAAAGTGATCTCCTCTTTCTTTAAAGACCAAATAAGATGGAGCATGCAATACTGTTGAGTTTGCATTTTTATCAACAATTCTTAAAGTTCCGCTGCAGTTACTTGATTCATAATCCCCATCTCCATCGAAATAGGCTTTAAAATCATAATCACCGAAAGTTAAATTTAAATTATATCTGACTATTCCATCATCATCACTTGTTCTTTCATAGTTTTTATTATTAAATAGAAGTGAGATTGTTTTATTAATCAAATATTCCTCTTTGGATTACTCCTTTCTAGTGAGAGAATAAGGAAAATATCTAAAAATATGAATATTGGTCACTTTTTTAACTAAAATGTATCGAATTGACACGAAACTAGTTGAGAAAGCGCTTTGAATAAGGTAAGATAATAAGTAGATAGCAACTTGTATACAACACAAGTAAAGGAGGAATTCCCTATGGTGAAAAAAGCGTTAATATTTGGTGTCGCTGGTGTTAGTGGCGTTTACTTAGGTAGAGAATTACAGGCTAACGGTTATGAAGTCTATGGTGCTGATATCAAGGAAGGACAGGAGAATTATCGTTTTGATGGATTCTATTCCTGTGATGTCACGGATGCAGCAGCAGTTAAGACTTTGATCAACTTGATCAACCCAACTCACATCTTCAACCTTACCGATGTCGGTGGCGTTGGTCAGGCTTGGAAAGCTCCACAAAGAATGCTTGCCGTCAACTTGACAGGTACGTTAAATATCTTGGAAACCATCAAGAATTTCTTGATGAAACCAAGAGTTCTCTTAGTCGGTTCTGGTGATCAATATGCTCCTTCTCTTACCACTTTGGATGAGAATAGCCCATTAAAGTCTACATCTCCTTATGGCATTTCTAAGATTGCTCAGGAAGAAATCGCTGAGGTCTATAGAGATAAGTATGGATTAGAAATCTTCTGTGTCAGACCATTCAATCACGCTGGTGTTGGACAGAATGAGAACTTCTTCGTTCCGATGATCTGTAAACAGGCAGCAGAAATTAAGAAGACGGGTGTTGGCGATACCATTTATACTGGTAATATTACGGTTTCCCGTGACTTCCTGGATGTCAAGGATTTGGTCGCCGGCTATCGCATGGTCATTGAATCTTCCCATCCAAATGAAATCTATAATATCGGTTATGGTATTTCTTATCCGCTTGAGGAATTGGTCAAATATGTCATTTCCTTGACCGGTTTGAATCTGAAGATTGAAGTAGATGGTAATTTGATTCGTCCAAGTGATAACCCATATTCTTGCTGCGACCATACTAAGATCACCAAACAGTTAGGATGGGAACCAAAACATAATATTCACGAAACCATCAAGGAAGTTTACGAGGATTATCTTCACAGAGCTTAAAAAAATGGCACTCTTCGGAGTGCCATTTATCATGAAGATAAAGTTTCTTTTTTCTCTTCTGGTTTGGTTTTTATGTGGATAAGAAGAACAGAGATGATGGTGAGCAGTGCGCCCAGGATATAACCAAAATAATCAATACCGACATCGCTCCAGGCGGGAGTTCTATTTCCAGCAAAGACCTGGAAGACTTCGGAAAGGATGGCTAACAATAGACCATGGAGGAAGATAAGAGTGATGGAAATATATTTTTTCCTTCCTTTAAAGAAGAAAAAGTAGATGGTCAGGATTCCAAAAACACCGGTGATCAGAAAGACACCAAAATGTCCGATGAGTTTTCTTATCACATGATTCAAGTTATCAAATTTCTTGGATTCCATGGAAGTGATGGCGATGGTGGAGACTCCTTTGATCTGGGGGTCTTTTTTCCATATCACAGAGATGTTGACGCTTCCTTTTTTCAGTCCTAGGACATATCCAAAAGCGTCGATTGTGGCAATACCAGGATTATCACTTTCAAAGATGACATCCTGGTTTGTCACGGGTAGATCTTTAATCTCACTGATCAGCTGGTAATGCAATTTGGTAGTCTTACCATACTGGATAGAAGAATAGGATACGGTAATAGAAGAGGCTTTAACTTCTTTGACGTGATAGAGGATAGTCTTACTTTTTGTGGGGTTGGAAACGGAGGTGATGGTCAAAGGATAATCACCAGTCTTAGAGAATGACACCTGATGAGAATCAATCTTGGCATCATCACTGCGGATGACAAAAGTCTTATCGGAAGCATCTTGGTTAAAGATTGGTGTGACTTGTTGTTTTTCTCCTACATAGATATCCACATCCTCAAAAGGATAGGTCAGCATCGTTACCGGAATAAATGTTCCCTCGATAACATGAAGTTCAATCGGTCTAGAGAGGATATCGTAGTTCTTGGCTTTGACATAGACATCAGCTTTGCCTACCTCATGAGTGTAGATAAAGCCTTGTTCGTCGATAGTCAGAACGTGGTTGTCAGAAGAAAAAAACTCAACATCATCAAGATGGAAGTCCAAAGTGTTGGCTTTGACTTCCAATCTTGAAGTCATTCCCTTGGTGATGGTTTCTTCACTAGTTAAGGTGGTGGTTAAAGAGGTGATGGGCTCCCTTAGAACGTTGATATCTAGAGAATAAGTCAGGTTTTCATTGGCTAAGGAAGTAAAGACGAGGGTGACCTGGCCTGGCTTTAACCCCTTCAGGGAACAGTCCTTTCTTTGTACTTCCTCTTGGTTATTTCTCACTTCTATTTTAATTCTTTGATCCGTGGTGTTTTCAGGAGTGAAGATCGGAGTATATGTGTTGATGTGATTGACATAAAGAGTTGAATCGCCATGGATGACTAGACTTTCGGGAGAAATGATAGTGGGTGTTTCAGGTCCGACATCAAGCAGGGAGGCCAGGATTTTGGATTGAGCTGAGGATTTATTTCCTGGCATTGCACCCAAAATTAAAATAAGGGTCGACAAAAACAGGAACACGACCGGAAAGATGAAATGATACCATTTGTTCTTATGCATGCTGATAGTTTACTACAAACTTCTTGTCGGATATAGAGCAAAGTGATGTAAATCAAAGCCTCAATTCGAAGACTTCATCAAAGAGATCTTTGTGTTTCTTGATATCCTTTTTGTTTCCAACAACGACAAAAGAGGCCTGATTTAGCATGTGCTGAAGATCATCGGCGACATTCTGGATGTCTTCCTTGGTGGCAGAAAGGAAGTATTCTTTTTGTTTGAAGTTGGGGTTTTCTCCATCGCCTCGGAAGAGTCGTTTCAGTCCAATTTGACCTTT
>OMRU01000144.1 GCA_900313465.1 uncultured Clostridia bacterium | reverse complement strand
CATGTCGATCACTGCAACATAGCTTCTTCCGCCGATTTTGTAGTTATCGGCAACCTCTGGATGAAGCTCACCCATATAACCGATCACTTCATTTTTGTATATGATTTCAGCCTGTCTTCCGGGATGCAGGAAAGGCTTGTCAGAAGGCTTAAATACCGTTCTTTCAGTCATTCCGACTTCCTCAAGGAAATCCAGCACGCTGCCCTTCATATCAAAGAAGTCATAGGCTCTCATCTGGAATTTCTCGCTCAAGCCTTTTTCACCTCTTAAACCAAGAGAGAGATAAAGTCTATTGCCCTTAGGGGTATCGATGTCAGAAATTTCAAATAAGGCTAAATCAGAATTCTGATGGGAGACGTTGTAGTTGATGGTAGAAATCATGCTAGGAAGAAGGTCGCTTCTGACAATTTCATGATCCTTGGTCATCGGATTGATGATTCGATAGGATTCGTTTTTGTCAAAGACGCGGATGGAAGCATCTTCCTTTTCGCTGATCAAGGTAAAGGAGAGGATTTCTTCAAAGCCACGGCTGACAAGAAGTTCACGTAAATCTCTCTTCATCTTCTGAGCTGGAGTAAGCTGACCATGGGTGATTGGGAAGTGATCTAAAGATGGCATAATCTTACTAGCTGGATAATAACGGAAGACTTCTTCATCGATATCGCACTGTTCATTTAAGTCGACACGGTCAATTGGAGCAAGAAGATGATTCTCATCTACTCTAGTAACGCGATACGCATCAAGGACAGCATCGATTTCTTCCTTGGTATAACTTGAACCAAGTCTCTTATTTAACGCGTCATAAGAGAATTCAAATGGCTTGTTGACATTTTCAGCCTTGTTATCGCTATGATAAGAAGTAATCTCATAAGATTCAAAGAATTCTGGTAAGACAGAAATCATGATGGCCAAGGCTTCAGGAATCATCTTTGGATTTCTTTCTTTAGCAAATAACTGACTAGAAGCGCTAGACATACCAAGTCTGTTGCAGGTGTGACGGATATTGGCATGATAGAAGATAGCAGCTTCGACATCGATATTCTTGCTAGAAGAAGTAACACTAGCCTTATCACCAGCCATGACACCAGCAAGACAAAGTGGACTATTGTTGCCATCGGTGATGACAAGATCACCTTTGATCAAATCGACTTCCTTACCATCAAAACAGGTGAATTTTCCTTCTAAATCATCTCGGCAGAGATATTTCTTGGTAGCATTCTTATCGGCATCATACATATTGAATGGCTGACCAGAAAGAAGCATGACATAGTTACCTAAATCAACAATTGGATCAAGAGAACGGATACCGTTGGCTAAAAGGACTCTACGAATAGGAAGTGGAGTCTCTTTCTTGACGACGATATTGCGCAAGGAAAGAAGGTCAAAACGGACACATTTCTCACTTAAGGTCTCACAAGCGACTTCATCCTTATATTCATTCTTGAAAGAAGGAATATCACTCATCTTAGCACCGGTAAGAGAAGAGATTTCTCTAGCCATACCGACATAAGAGAGACAATCAGGACGATTGGCAAGAACGTTGATATCTAAAATGGTGTCATCCAAATTGAGATACTTCAAAACTTCATGTTCGCCAATAGGAGCATCCTCAGGTAATTCCTCAATACCGTTAAGAGATGGGGAATTCTCATCTAAGGCATCTTTGGAAACACCAAGCTCAAGTAAGGAGCAGCACATACCATTACTTTCCTTACCGCGGATAGAACCCTTCTTGATGGTTTCCTTTAAGGCTGGTAATTCACAACCAACCAAGGCGACAATGACATTCAAGCCTTTTCTGGCATTAGGAGCACCACAGACAATATCAAGGATACCTTCTGACCCACAATCGACAGTCAAAAGATGTAAATGATCAGAGTCTGGATGAGGAACACATGTCAAGATATGACCGATGACCAATTTTGAAGCACTAGCCAAGGCTTCCATACCTTCTACTTCAAAACCAGCGAAGGTCAAACGGTCACGTAAGGTTTCTGGAGTGAACGAAGATAAATCGACAAGACGGGATAATTCTTTATAAGAAAATAACATGACCTTACTCCTTTCTAAACTGATCGATGAACTGGACGTCGTTAGTGTAGAAACGCTTGATGTCATCGATACCATATTTGAGCATGGCAACTCTATCAATACCGATACCAAAGGCAAAGCCCTGGTACTTCTTATCATCAAAGCCATTGAGTCTCAAGACATTTGGATTGACCATACCAGAACCAAGGATTTCAATCCAACCGGTATGTTTGCATAAAGAGCAGCCCTTGCCATTGCATTCAAAGCAAGAGATATCCGCTTCGACAGAAGGTTCGGTAAATGGGAAGAAGGATGGACGGAAACGAACTTCTCTCTTTTCACCAAAGAGATGGCGTAAAAGCAAAGTCAACGTTTCAAGAAGGTTAGCAAAGGTGGCATCCTCAGAGATGACCAAGCCTTCAATCTGACCAAACTGGTGAGAATGGGTGGCATCATTATCTCTACGATAGACCTTACCTGGGCAGATGACCTTGATTGGACCCTGGCCTTTAGCGGCGGCAAGGACACGCGCCTGAACAGAAGAAGTGTGACTTCTTAAGATGGTGTTTTCGTTGATGGAGAAGGAATCCTGCATATCTCTGGCTGGATGATCCTTAGGAATGTTCATCAATTCGAAATTGTTTCTGTCAGATTCCACTTCTGGTCCATCGGCGATGGTGTATCCAAGGCCTAAGAAGAAGTCGGTGACATCATCGACAACGGCATAGAATGGGTGTTTGCTACCCAAGGTATTCTGATAACCAGGAAGGGTGATATCGACCTTTTCCTTTTCTAAACGAGCGTTGAGCTTGGCCTGACGGAAGGCATTTTCCTTTTCATCAAACAAAGCCTGCAACTTGGCTCTTAAATCATTTAAGGCAATACCGAAATCTTTCTTTTCCTCTTTGACGACATCTCTCATCGAGGCATAAAAGTCAGTAAGGTGGGACTTCTTACCAAGGAAGCGTCCCTTGAAGTTATTTAAAGTCTGTTCATCACTAACAGAGGTGATTTCACTCGTGGCTTGTTCAATCTCAGCCTGGGAAATCTTTTTGAATTCTTCTAGCGTCATAGATGGCTCCTTTCTAATATTTGCGTTCGACAACAATGGCATCATCCTCATCGTCATCGACTACTTCACTATCGACTCTCTTGAAGGTGGTAGTTGGATCATTGTGGCTATTTTCTTGCACACTCTCTGTTGCTGGCCTACTAGGCTGATTATCCTCAGCAAAGAAGTCGCGCAGATAATCTGGTAAGACAGAGCGTTCTCTATCTTCCTTGATTTCTTCCTTAACCACGGATCTGATTGGTGTTTCTTCCTTCATAACAGGAGTAGAAGGCTCTTCAGGCATACTATTCATGCCGTTATTATTGA
>OMRU01000141.1 GCA_900313465.1 uncultured Clostridia bacterium | reverse complement strand
TATGATTATGAGACCCTCTTCAACAGGATCCGTCAGATGGCCTTCTTAAATAAAGGCATCACCTTTGTTTTCAACTGGGAAAAAGAAGATGAGAAGAAGGGCTCCCACACCTTCTGCTATGAAGGCGGCATCAAGGAGTATGTCGAATTCCTGGATGAGGGTGAAACAAAGCTCTTTGAAGATGTTTTATACTGCGACGGGGCTGATCAGGAAACCCAGATCGCCGTGGAAGTTTCCCTTCGCTACAACACTTCCTATTCCGAGAAGGTCTATTCCTTCTGTAACAATATCTTCACACCGGACGGCGGCACGCATATGGATGGATTCAGACAGACACTGTCGAGAGTCATCAACGCCTACGCCAAAGATAACAATCTCATCAAAAAGGATGATCCGAACCTGACCAACGACGACCTCAGAGAAGGTCTGACGGCAATCATTTCCGTCAAGCACCCGGATCCGCAATACGAAGGCCAGACCAAAGGAAAACTCGGCAACGCCGAAGTTCGTCCGGTCGTCAATAAAGTTTTCGGTGACTTCTTAAAGCGTTACCTTCTGGAAAATCCGGATGTTGCCAAGATCATCATTGAAAAGGCAAAATCCGCTTCCGAAGCCAGACTGGCTGCCCAGAAGGCAAGAGAAAATGTCCGACGTAAAGACGATTTCGGTTCCGGCAATCTGCCGACCAAATTAAAAGACTGTGCTTCCCGCGATGCCTCGATCTGTGAGATCTACATCGTCGAGGGTAATTCCGCCGGCGGTTCTGCGCAACAGGGACGTGATTCCAACTTCCAGGCTGTCCTGCCTTTGCGAGGCAAGATCCTGAATGTTGAAAAAGCCAGAGTCCACAAGATCTTCGACAATGCCGAGATCCGCATGATGATCCAGGCCTTTGGCTGCGGTTTCGGCGATGATATCGATATCTCCAAACTGCGTTACCACAAGATCGTCATCATGACCGATGCCGATGTCGATGGTCAGCATATCTCTACGTTGATGCTGACATTCTTATATCGTTTCTTAAGACCACTTATTGAAGAAGGTTATGTCTATGCAGCACAGCCACCACTTTATTTATTAAGACACGGCAAGGAAGATCATTATTTATATAGTGATTATGAACTAGATAAACTTAGAGAAGAATTAGGACCTACTGCTAAATATTCTATTCAGCGTTACAAAGGTCTTGGTGAAATGAATGCTGAACAGTTATGGGATACAACAATGAATCCAGATAACCGTGTATTGCTTCAGATTAATCTTGATGATGCTATGCAGGCAGATCTTCTCTTTGATAAATTAATGGGTGAAAATGTAGAACCAAGAAGAGAGTTCATTAAAGAAAATGCAAAATATGTAGAAAATCTTGATATTTAAGAAAGGAATACTTTATGGAAGATCGTGGAATAAAGAATATAAATCTAACTAGTGAAATGAAAAAATCCTTTCTTGAATATGCAATGTCCGTTATCGTATCACGTGCATTGCCAGATGCAAGAGATGGATTAAAGCCAGTTCAAAGACGTATCATCCATGGGATGAACGAATTAGGCTGTTATAGTGATAAGCCATATAAGAAGTCTGCCAGAATTGTTGGGGACGTCATGGGGAAATATCACCCACATGGTGACTCTTCAATCTATGAAGCATTAGTAAGAATGGCACAGGACTTCTCTTATCGTTATATGCTTGTAGATGGACATGGTAACTTTGGTTCAATCGATGGCGATGGCGCAGCCGCTATGCGTTATACTGAATCAAGAATGTCTAAAATTTGTATGGAAATGGTTAGAGATATTAACAAGGAAACTGTAAATTTTGTCCCTAACTATGATGGAGAAGAAAAAGAACCTTCGGTTCTTCCTTCTCGTATACCAAACTTACTTGTAAATGGTACAACTGGTATCGCCGTTGGTATGGCTACCAATATTCCTCCTCATAACTTAGGAGAAGTTATTGATGCGATTCTAGCGATATCAAAAAATCCAGATATCACAATTACTGAAATCATGGATAATTATCTTCCAGGACCTGACTTCCCAACTGGAGCTTATATTCTTGGAAGAAGTGCTATCAAGAAAGCTTATGAGACTGGTAATGGATTAATTACCATGCGTGCTAAATCTGATATTGAAGATATCGGAAATGGCAAGAAGGCGATTATTGTCACAGAGATTCCTTACATGGTCAACAAGGCAAGATTAATTGAAAAGATTGCAGAACATGTAAAGAATAAGAATATTGAAGGTATTACTGAATTAAGAGATGAAAGTGATAGAGAAGGTATTCGTGTTGTCATCGAATTAAGAAGAGATGTACAGCCTGAAGTCATCTTAAATCAGTTATATAAGTTAACTTCTTTACAGACTACTTTTGGTGTTAACACAATTGCACTTATCAATAATGAGCCTAAGACTTTAACATTAAAAGATTTAATTATGACATATCTTGAACATCAGGAAGATGTCATTAGAAGAAGAACACAGTTTGAATTAAAGAAGGCAGAAGATCGTGCTCATATCCTCGATGGATTAAATAGAGCTATCGATCAGATTGATGCGATTATTGAATTAATTCGTTCTTCTCGTACAACTGAAATCATTCAGCAGAGATTAATGAACGAATTTGATATGTCTGAAAGACAGGCTAAAGCTATTCGAGAAATGCAGCTACAGAGATTGGCTGGTTTGGAAAGAGAAAAGATTCAGAATGAATTGAATAGCTTACTTGAAACAATTGCGGACTTAAAGGATATTCTTGCCAACAAGGAAAGAATTATTGAAATTATCGATAATGAACTTCTTGAAATCAAGGCAAAATATGCGGATGAAAGACGTACTGAAATCATTCAGGGTACGTTTGATATTGAAGATGAAGATTTAATCCCAGTTGATGATATCATCATCTCACTTACTACAAACGGTTATGTTAAACGTATGCCAGTAGATACATACAAGGCGCAAAATAGAGGTGGAAAAGGTATCAAGGGTATGGCTACAAACAATGATGATGTTGTTGATAGCTTACTTAATATGTCCACTCATGACCACTTGTTGTTCTTTACAAACGCTGGTAAGGTTTATCGTCTAAAAGGATATAATATTCCTGAGTTTGGTAGAACAGCTAAAGGATTGCCTATTATCAATCTTTTAAATATGGATAAGGGTGAATCTATCAAGTCTATGATTTCAATCAAGAGCGATGAAGTCGCTGATGAACACTTCTTATTCTTTGTAACTAAGAAGGGTATTGTCAAGAGAACACCACTTGCGGAATTTGAAAGAATTAGACAGACTGGTAAGATTGCGATTAGCTTAAAAGATGATGATGAATTAGTTGATGTTAAATTAACAGATGGTCATTCAGAAATTCTATTGGCAGCTGCCAATGGTAAAGCTATCCGTTTTGATGAACAGGATGTAAGAGCAATGGGAAGAAGTGCTTCCGGGGTT
>OMRU01000139.1 GCA_900313465.1 uncultured Clostridia bacterium | reverse complement strand
AGGAACTCTTGGTCAATGTCTGCAACAACTTCAGTAAGGTCGTCGTGATTGTCAACTCTTCCACACAGTTGGAATTAGGTTTCTTAGATGAAATTGCTGACAATGATGATACTGTCGTTGAAGGTATGAATGAAGTTCATTCTAAGATTGCTGCCGCCTTATGGATTGGTGGCCCTGGTTATTCTGGTATCTTGGCTTTAGGTAGAGTCTTAAATGGTAGTGTCACTCCATCTGGTAGAACAGTCGACACCTATCAGAGAGACTTCACCAAAGACCCAACCTATCAGAACTTCTCTGATTATCTTGTCAACAATGGTAATACCTACTTGGTCAGTGATGGTTCCAAGCCTGGTATTCCAGAACACTATGTCGATTATGAAGAAGGTATCTATTTAGGCTATCGTTATTATGAAACCCGTGGCAAGGATGATGCCACTTGGTATCAGAATAATGTTGTCTATCCATTCGGTTATGGTCTTAGCTACACGACCTTTGAATGGAAGGTCAAGGACGCCAACTTCGAAAATGGTCAGAACTTGACTTGGACTAATGAGAACGATCAGGAATTTTCTATCACGGTCAACGTTAAGAACACCGGTAGCACTTATGCTGGTAAGGATGTCGTTCAGGTTTACATGAACGCTCCATACACCGCTGGTGGTATTGAAAAGCCTTATATCTCTTTAGTCGGCTTTGCCAAGACTCCACTTCTCAATCCAGGTCAGGATGCAGATGTCACCATCACCTTCAAGGGTTATGACTTTGCTTCCTATGACTATGCTGATAAGAACCACAACGAATTCAAGGGCTATGAACTTGATGCTGGTCATTATGACGTCAAGATCATGAAGAACGCTCATGAAGTCGTCTTAGATCGTGCCTTTGAATTGACTGATGCTGTCAGATATGAAAATGACACCACCACCAATACCAAGGTCGAAAACTTATATGATGATGTTTCCTTCGAAGAAAACTTCGGTTTGGATTCCGTCATGTCTCGTAACGATTTCAATGGTACCTTCCCATATAGCGAAGTTGCCCATGGTGATGATTCCAAGAGAACTGTCACTCCTGAATTCATGGCCAAGATTAAATCTACTGAGACCAACAACCCAATCGTCAATGATACTACTGTAACGATGCCAAATCAGGCTACTGTCGGTTCTCCAGCCAGTACCTTACAGATTTTCGAATTGATCAAGTTCGATGAGAACGATCAGGTCATGAGAGATAGCGAAGGTACTATCCTTGTCGATTATGAGGATGATAGATGGACTGAATATCTCGACCTTCTCACCATCGATGAAATGATGGATTTCGAAATGAAGGGCGCCTTCCAGACCACTGCCTTACCATCTATCGGTTTGCTTCCTGGCTTTGCTTCTGATGGTCCTGTCGGTTTCGTCTACTTCATGGCTGCTATCAAGAGCCAGTCTCCAGTTTATGATACCTGCTCTTATGCTTCTGAATGTGTCATTGCTGCTACCTGGAATGTTGAACTTGCCAAGGCCATGGGTGTCTCTGTTGGTAATGAAGCCATCATCGGTAACGAAAGAGCTGATGGTCGTCCATATTGCGGTTGGTATGCTCCAGCTGTCAACTTACATAGATCTCCATTTGGTGGTCGTGATTTCGAATACTATTCTGAAGACCCAGTCCTCTCTGGTAAACTCGCTGTCAATGTCATTCAGGGTGCCAGAAGCAGAGGTGTCTATTGCCACTTGAAGCATTTCGCTGTCAATGAACAGGAAACCAATCGTAGTGGTGTCTGCACATGGCTTACCGAACAGGCTTTAAGAGAACTCTATCTCAAGCCATTCGAAATGTCCGTCAAGGAAGGTGGCACTATGGCTATCATGTCCTCCTTCAACAGAATCGGTTCCTTATGGACTGGTGGTGACTATCGTCTCTTAACCTCCATCTTGAGAAAAGAATGGGGCTTCAAGGGTATGGTCATCTGCGACTTCAACACTGAACCATTCATGAATACCAAGCAGATGGCTTACGCTGGTGGCGATTTAAACCTCGCTACAACTCCAGTTGCCTGGAAGCCGGTTACTGCTGCCGATTATCAGGTTGTCAGACTTTGTGCGAAGAACATCATCTACACCACTGTCCGTTCCAACAATATGAACGGTGTCGGTGAAGGTGGTTATTATGTTACCTACTATGCCTGGTGGGAAGTTTTGTTCTTCTTCGTTGAGATCGGTGTCTTAGCGATCACCGTCTTATGGGGTGGACTTTGTGTCTACTTAAATATTCGTCGCAACAAGAAACTTGCTGCCGAAGAAACTAAAACTGAGTAATAATTTTCTCTCTATTACTGAAATCCCTTGGGTCCTTTTGGCTTTCCCAAGGGATTTTCGGTTATTTTCTTGCTTCACATTTCGTATGCATATATAATGAGGAAAAGGGGATTCTTATGTCAAAGAAACATTATAGTGGTGAGTCTGGAAGCTCTAAACCAGCGAAGGTCGGTGCAATTATAAACACAGTAGCAACAATTGCTTTTATTCCAACTTTTGGTATTTTAATGGGGGAACTCTCTGAAAATTATAGATTACTTTATGAAATACTCGCTTATGTTGGATTATTTGTCTTATTGGCTGAAGCTGTCCTAGGGTGGATTATTTATAAACGTTGGATGGTAACATCAGCCGTTTGGCCATATAAGTGCCTAATGGTGATGGGTTTTATTCCATTTGGTTTCATTACTTATCTCATTGCCGCGAAAGAGTGGAAAAAAGATTATCGTTACAATTACCTTGGAGGTAAAGAACAGTATTTTGCTGAACTAACTGCAAGAAATAGAGAAAGAGAACGTAAAGAGGCCGCCTTTAGAGCAAGTCCTGAAGGAAAAAGACTTGCCGATAAAAACGATAAAATTAACTCATTTACTTCCGATGTTAAAACTTTATGCCAAAATGGACATTGGGATTACTCAAAAAATGTAACCAATAATTCCGCTATTTTTGATTTAGAATTTGATAGTGTTGGGTTTGATGAAAGAGCTAAAACAATTTATATTTATTTTAATTCACATATTAACTTGTATGTTTCTGGTCTTGGTTTGACTGTCGATGAACTATTTAAGTATCGAAGTAAGGTTGAATTAGACTGTAGATCATTCTGTAAAGGGCGGGCAACAAAATTCGCTTCTCGTGTCTATAGCGAAATTCTGCCAAAGTATCAAAAAAGCTCTGCAGGCTTTTATTTTTCTCGGTTTGAAAGAGTGACAAGTCAAATCGAATTTCATGTCAAAAAATAATAATTAAAAAGAACAATCAGATGACAAGCATGACGCCTTTCAATTGCATCGTCATTGTTACTTAACTAATAAATTCAAGACTTACCTAATGTGGGGCGCAATTCACCTTAGTGGGGTGAAATGGGTAAACGAAGACAAAATATCATGTGGGGCATGATGATAAAGGCTTATTTTCTGGACCCTTGCGTTAATGTTGTTGATCTTGATAAACCTTTCAAT
>OMRU01000183.1 GCA_900313465.1 uncultured Clostridia bacterium | reverse complement strand
GATTTCAGTCTTAGTAGTGACAGTAGAGCCTGGTTCAGAGGTGTTACCAGCGGCGGAGCCTTCAACACTAGAAGTGTTACCACCGCAGGAAGCCATACCGAAAGTCATACCAACTAAACCTAATAATGTAACGAATTTAGAGCTTTTCATAAAATAAATCCCCCTTTATTGAAACTCTTTATTAACATCCCGACTATTTTCACAAGGCTTAAATTCTAATGCCTTGTAAAAAACTAATAACGACCATATCTTCTGTTCATCGCCATAAGATGCTTGGCATTGGCAATGGAGAGATCTTCTTTGGTGATGCGGTACACCCAGTTATTTCCAACGGTACCCGGCGCATTGATTCTGCTTTCTTCACCTTGATAGAGAAGATCGTTCATCGCCTGAATGGCAATGGAAGATAATGAGGCAAGATTGAGCTGCAAGAGAGCATCCACCTGCCCTTTGGTATCTCCGCTTTCTACTTCCTTGACGCCGAAGTGACGGCAATCCTTGTTGATCTGTGTCTCCGCTAGTTTTCTATCGTGATCATTTAAAGATTCAAGATAGGCTTTTAACGGCATACAGTCATGGGTGGAAGAAAACGAGATATTGTTGAATGTATAGTTGATCGGTTGATTGTAGTTACCCATCTCACGCGGGTAACCGAATTCAATGACTCTCTCATCCTTGATATGAAGTCCTGAGAGAACCTCTGTCATCTTCTCCGAGTGGAAGTCCACATCTTCGGCGATGACTCTTTCTTTATCTGACACAAAGGAATCGACGACATCTATGCCATCTGTCTCTTCCCAATAGCCGTTTAGACCATCCTTGGCATTGAAAGGAAGAATATAGTTTTCAAGATATCCACGGAAGTGATCAAGTATGACGTAATCAAATAGGTCATAGCAGAAATCAAGTCGATCGGCAAAGAGTCGGTAATCGGAACGCTTGAGGTAATCAAAGTCGTATAACGGTGTTCCCCATACCTGACCCTTGTGGTAGAAGACATCTGGTGGATAACCGGCTACCGATTCCATCTCATCGAGATTGGTGAGGTTGAAGTTGCGATGATGTTTGTAGACATCAATGGAGTCATAAGAGACATGCATAGGCATTTCTCCAATGATCCTGATATTCTTCTCATGAGCGTAGGAGAGTAGGGTTTCCCATTGTTTAAGGAAGATATATTGTGTCCATATATAGAACTCCACTTCATCTTTGTGGTCATGCTTGAACTTCTGGAAGTTGTCTGAGGAATATTCCTTGAAGTTCCCTTTGAACTGGTTCCATGGTTTTCCGTCGTTGACTTCTTTTAATACCATGAAGCAGGCGTAATCGAGAAACCTGTTCTTTCTAAGGAAGGTAGTATAGCCACGCTGATAGTCGCCAAGACCCTTCTTGAATCTCTTAAAGGCAATTTTCAGAACATCAACCTTATTCTTATAGATTGCCTGATAATCGATTCTTCTAGGATCACTCGACCAGGTGATATCCGAGAAATCTTTCTTTTTTAATAACCCTTTGTTGACTAAGTCATCGAAATCGATGAAATAGTGGTTCAGGGCTCTTACTGAGAAGGATTGGAAAGGAGAATCACCAAAGGAAGTTGGTCCCAAAGGTAAAACAACCCAATAGGAGAAGCCAGAGCTAGCTAGGAAATCGATGAATTCATGTGCGCATTTACCAATCGTTCCAATCCCGTATTCTCCGGGAAGAGAAAAGATGGGTAAAGATACGCCACTTTGTCTTAATCTTTGAATCATTTTACACAACGGTTCCTTAAACCGCTTACAATTTAAGAAAAACAAAAAAATAAATCAAAAACACACCGCATATGAGTTTTATGCATTTCAAGAAGAAAAACTTATGTCAATTTTTCGATAAAATAGGAATTATTTAGACATTTTATACAAATGTAAACTGGCAATTAAAAAATGAGATTTTACCTTATTTTAAAAATAATTTTAGGAAACGGAACCTCTTCCGTCAGTTCTGGTATCCTTAAAAATGTCGATAATTACGGGCTTTTTTAGAAATCAAATTAGAAAATCTATCAAAATTTTGACACTTTGTGAAATACGAATTTTTCAAAAAATGGTAAATTTCTTATTTTCCGTTACATAATATTTAATTTGTTAAAATTGCACTAAAAATTTCTATTGGTTCAAAACAAGGAGAAGAAAGAAATTGAGTTGCTAAAAATAGCCCTTTCAAAAAAAGAGAGGGGCTTCCTCTCTTATTATCTGGTTTTACTTCTCTCTGAATCGAAATGGTTACCCTTAAAACGTTGATGAAGTTTTTCAATATTTCTTCTGGCTACTTCTTCAAGCGTGATATCAAGTCCTTTGCAGGCTTCAGCGATATACCATAAGATATCACCTAATTCTTCTTTTAAGTGTTCTTTATCTAGATCATGACCTTGGAAGAGATGTTTTTTGATGATGTCTACAAATTCTCCACTTTCTCCAGCTAGACCTAAGGCAGCATTTAGTAGTGGTTGGTTTGTTGCTTCTTTAGACATCAATTCATTAGCAAGACTTTGATATTGGTTGAATTCTAATTTTTCCATCGTTTAATCCACCGTGATTGAGTAATCTTCTTTTAATAGTTTATCGAGCATAGCCTTAGTACCGCGAAGAAGTTCTTCCTTTGGTAACTTATCAAGATCATAAAAGGCAATCAGAGAAGATTCATCATCATGTTCTTTATTTAAGTCGATATCTTTGCTATCGACTCTAGCAATAAAGCATAAATCCATATAGTCAGTCACATCGCCATTAGGATAAGATAGTTGCATCTTGTTTCC
>OMRU01000182.1 GCA_900313465.1 uncultured Clostridia bacterium | reverse complement strand
TTTCAATTTCAGATAGCCTTATAAATTCATCTATTAGCATCTTCTTACCGACAAGATCATCATCTGAATTGTTTAAGTCGATAGCGATATTATCAAGTAAAGCCTTCAAAGCTCCATTTTCTTGAGCAAAGACGACTAAAGGATTTCCCTCTTCATAACTATGATTTTCATCACTTTGAAGTTTAGGAACCTTGACCGTGGATGATAAAGTCCAGTTATCCTTATGATCAGGTAAGGAATCTTTACCAAAAGCAGCAAGATATTCTTTTTTTACTGCTTCTTCATCTTTCCCTTCTTTGAGGTCTTGTAATAACTTTGCTAATATTTTTTGTTTTTCTGTTTCACTCATGCAAATATTCTATCATACAAACTTTCTTTTTTTGTTCTTCTCTTGCTGACTTTTTTCTTCCTTTAAGAAAAGAAAAATGAAGCAAATAAGGAATGTTTTGAATTTGCAATGAAAACAACAATATTTTTTAAAAACAAGGGAAAAAGCTTCTGAAACAAAATGTAATCACTTACATAGATTTTCATGAAAAATTGTATCCGTTTACATATTTTCTTTTCAAAATTAATCACTATACTTTTGTTGCTGTCAGTTGACGGCCATAAAATTGTTATTCCTGAAAGGAGTATATATATCCATGATCACTTTAATTCGTTACTTTGCTTCTTACATCATCAGAAGCAACAAAGCTTACAAATCCTTAGCTAAGTAGTTGTAAGCTACCTGAATTGTTTTCCCCCTGACCTTTCCTTATGGAAAGGTCTTTTTTCATATGATTCATACCAGGATGATTCCTTGGTCACTACCATAGGCATATCCCATGGGATATGCGGCGACTTACAATAGAGTTGCCGTCTGTGGCAGTCATCAACATGATCATGTCCAAGGCTGAGAACAAGATCACAAGATATGTGCTGAAAAAGAAAAACAGCGGCCTCTCCCACAAGGCAGCTGTCATCGCCGGTTGCTCCAAGCTGTTGCGTCTTATCCACGCGATGCTGAGAAACGGCACCTGTTATTCAGAACAATAATAGTATAGCTCAATCAATCCAAAAATCAAATTTCATCTTGTAAGTGCTTTAGTGAAATAAAGTATTGACTACTTTAGTTTGGTAAAGTATCATATATCCCGGACTTTAGTTAGATAAAGTGAGGAACACATCATGAAATTTAAAAAAATTACATTAGAGTTGTTGTCGTTAGGTATGTTAGTCTCTTGTGGAAACACGTCATCAAACGGATATGTCGATAACTATAAAAATCTCAAAGGCTTTGATATCGACTTAGCCAAAGCCGCTTGTGAAAAACTGGATATCACTCCTATCTTCCAGGAAATCATCTGGGAACAAAAAGAAACGGAATTATCCTCTAAGCAGATTGACTTAATTTGGAATGGATTAACTATCACTGAAGAGAGAAAACAAAACTTAGAAATCACCCTTCCTTATATGTCTAATACGCAATCCATCATCGTCAAGAAAGACTTTGCGGATGATCGTATCACAAGTGAAGATAGATACACCATCGCTTTTGAACAGGGAAGTGCAGGGGAAGATGCTTTTAATTCTTCAGATATCTTTAAGGGTTCCACTTCCGTTGGAGTCACTTCTCAAGTCACCGCTTTGACGGAAGTCTTATCCGGCACTTCCGATATTGCCATCATCGACTCCATCATGGCGGGATATTATCTTAGTGATTCTTCTAGTTATGGAGACAAACTAAAAGTGCTCTCTGGTTATGATTTTGAAATTGAAAACTATGGTGTTGCCTTAAGAAAAGGTGAAACCGCCCTACTTGCCAAGCTCAATGAAACCATTGAAGAATTATATGATAACGGCACAACCGGTGACATCGCTTCTCGTTATGGTTTAACTAACGACCTTGTTAAACCAGAGACCTATACCAAGTTTGACGAAGTTGAAGATAAATCTTCTTGGGAATACATCAAGAACAAAGGAAACATCATCATCGGATACACCGTCTTTGCACCAATTGCTTTTGAGGCCTAGTCATGTCGATTTCGTTTCTCGATGTCACGCTGAAATTATTATCCGGTTTAGGAAATACTCTGCTTATCTTTCTTATCTCCTTTAGTATCTCAATTCCGTTAGGCGTTCTATTTACCCGCTTTTCTTTAAGTAAGAACAAAGTTCTTCAAAAAGTGATGCAGGTCTTTATCTGGGTCATCAGAGGTACTCCTTTGATGTTACAGATCATGGTGGTCTTTTATGTCCCTGGTCTATTATTTAATCTTCCTTCTCTTCCTAGAATCATTGCAGCAATCTTAGCAATCAGCATCAACTATGCTGTCTACTTCAGCGAGATATTCCGAGCTGGATATCAATCCATCTCCAAGGGACAGAAAGAAGCTGGATTTGTCTTAGGGTTATCAAGAATGGAAATCTTTTTTAAGATTCACCTGTTGCAGATCATCAAAAAGATCATTCCACCCATGACAAATGAAACCATATCGCTAGTCAAGGATACCGCCTTAGCTAGAATCATCGCTGTCAATGAGGTGATGTTAGCTGCCGATAAGATTGTCGGCACTTATGCGATTGTCTATGTCTTATTCTACAGTGCCATTTTCTATCTCCTTGTTGTCGGTATCATTTCCTTGTTGTTTAAAATGTTGGAAAAGAAGCTTAGTTATTTTGAGGGTTAGTTATGGCATATCTAGAAATTGAAAACCTGAGCAAGGTCTATAAAGGAAATAAAGTCTTAGATTCTTTTTCTCTCTCCTTAGAAAAAGGCAAGACTCTATGTCTGATTGGAGATTCTGGTTCAGGAAAGACCACATTATTAAGAATGTTGAATTCTCTTTCCTC
>OMRU01000090.1 GCA_900313465.1 uncultured Clostridia bacterium | reverse complement strand
CAAGTCTTTTATCCTCTTTGTCACGGATGATTTCAAGTTCCATCATCTTGACTAGTTCATCCACCTTATCTTTGACATCAAAGGTCTTGGAATATTCGATATACTTTGGTTTTAAAGCCTCTTTGTATTCCGGATGTTCGATAAAGAACTCAATTTCATCTCTTAAGGATTTGTATTTGCCGTGTCTGAAAAGACAATGCTCATCTAAGGAGAAATGTCTTGTGGCAGTATAAGGAGAATCAGAGATGATTGGAACCGCACCACAGGAGAACGCTTCAATACAGGCAATCGCTTCACTTTCAATATCCGAAGCATGCACATATAAGTCACACCAATTCAGAATTTCTCTAAGTTCACTCTGTTTGACAAACTTGATCTGAATTGGATTCTTCAATAACTTCTTGGATAACTTCAGATAATGAGATTTCTCTGGACCTTGTCCACACAAGATCAGTTGAATCTTTTCATTGTATTTACTATGTCCGATGGCTTTGATGATCAAGTCCTGTCTTTTTTCATAGGCAAGTCTACCAACCATCACCACCACATATTTATCCTTGTAGGCTTCTGGTTTTTCCGCCTTGATTGGATGCATGAACTGAGAAACACCATTGGATATGGCATGGATATCGCCGGTGTAATGATGATCTAGCATCTCCGATTTCATGGTCTCACTTGGCGTATGAATCGTTCTGATATGGCGATACATCCAGCGTCTGAAGAGATAATACACGAAATTGTTGATCACTTTGATCTTACCGATATGTAAAGCATAGGTTACATTCTCAGGCTGAAGATGATAAGCGCCAGTTATCGGAATACCCATCGCTTTAGCGACCTTTCTGCACTTGGCTTCAAGTGGGAAAGGGAACATGATGTGAACCACATCGCTACCTTGGATAAACTGAGCGATTTCCTTTTCTGTGGTACGACCAAAAGTAAAGCCTTCCGATTCAATCAGTCCTTCAAAGAAAGGTACGACTGCCTTTTTGCAGCGCAAGACTTTTACTCCATTTACTTCATCACCTTTGATGCTATCAGGCATATAGGCAATGACTCTGACTTCATGTCCTAAGGCAAGAAGTTTTTCACAGGTTCTCATCCCTGTGACGGTAGTACCATTATTCTTATCTCCGTAGAGATCAATAACCATTGTAATAACCATATTATTTTTCCTTCGTATTGCTCAACCATAATGGTCTGATACTGAAAACGTTTTGTTTCAGTCTCAGATTTGCTGGTAATTCCAGATAGTATTCATTTAACAACATTTTCTTTGCGTCATCATGGGCGTATTTATCATCGCCAATCAAAGTGTAATGAAGAGAATGAAGAGCCAGACGAATCTGGTTTTGACGACCGGTGAGAATGTTGATATCTAATACTGTACCTAGATCGATGTAATTGTTGGTGCGAATCAAAGTGATGGCTTCTAAGCCTTTCTTTTCTTTTGGATTAGCGATAAAGACTCGACCACTTCTTTTATCATAGAAGAGATACTGCACCACTTTCTTGTTTAGCCCAAGAGGTAGTTTTTCTCTGACGACAGCCTCATATTTGCGAACGACATTTCTTTCTTCAAACGCCTTCTGAAGTCTTTCTTTCATCTCAAAAGACTTGGCAAAAAGAACAATACCAGAAGTATCTCTATCCAAGCGGTGGACAATAAAACACTTTTCACGATGAAGATTCAGGTATTCTCTGACGTAGTGATATAAGTTATGATCAGGGTCTTTGGGCGTACCGATTGTCAGCATACCTGACTTTTTGCTAACGGCCAAAATATCTTTATCCTGATAAATGATTTCAAATAGATTTTGTTTTTTCATGGCTTTCTTATTTTAATGTAGTTAGACAAAATAGTAAAATGTTATTTAAATTAACAATTCATCTAAAGGAGAAATTCTTATGGAAACTAAACTAGATAATAAATTCCATGACATGCTCAATAGCGGTGAGATTTATGATTGTCAGGACAAGGATTTACAGACCTATCAGAACACCCTTATTCATAAGTTATTCTGTTTCAATCATCTCGGTTCTACTCCTGAGGACATGAAAAAGAAGGATGAAATCCTAAGAGAAATAGTGGGAACCTATAACGAAGGCTTATATATCGAAGCCCCCGTTTCTTCTAACTGGGGTCTTCATCATGTCCACTTTGGCAAAGAAGTCTACATCAATTCCAATGCTGACTTTGTCGATGATGCAGATATCTATATTGGTGATTACACCATGTTTGGTCCTAATGTCACCATTGTCACTGCTAACCACCCTATCTCCCCAAGATATCGCAAATACAAACTGGAATATAATAAACCCGTCCATATCGGTAAGAATGTCTGGATTGGTGCTGGTGTAATCATTTTATCCGGTTTGACTATCGGCGATAACGCCGTTATCGGCGCTGGTAGTCTTGTCACACATGATATTCCAGCCAACTGTATTGCCTATGGTAATCCTTGTCGTGTCATCAGAAATATCACTCCTGAGGATGATGATACCTTTGACCATGGAAGGAAAGTTCCCCAGGCCATCAAGGATAAGTACAAATAAACTGAATTTCTTGTTTATATAAGGGATTTTTTAGACTATAATTAAATCTCGAGTAATGGAGGCTCATGCTACAATGGATATTTCTCAGTATAAGAACGTCATTCTACTCGATCATCCTCTTTTAAAACATAAAATTTCTATTCTTCGTGACAAGAAGACACCAGTCAGTCAATTCCGTCAGTTGGTCAAGGAAATTGCTGTCATGGAAGGTTTTGAAGCCTTAAAGGACGTCAAGACTTCCCTAGTTGAGATTGAAACCCCAATCGAAAAGACGATGCAGCCAATGATTGAAGGTTCCAAACTCTGTTTTGTCCCAATCCTTAGAGCTGGTTTAGGTATGGTTGATGGCTTTGTGGAACTTGTTCCTACTGCCAAAGTCGGTCATATCGGTTTATATCGTGATGAAGTCACTCACGAACCACACGAATATTATTGCAAACTTCCTGAACATCTTGAAGATAAGGAAGTCTACCTCATCGATCCAATGCTTGCCACCGGCGGTTCTGGTATCGATGCCGTCAAGTTATTAAAACAGCACGGTGCCAAACATCTTCACTTCGTCTGCATCATCGCTGCTCCAGAAGGTGTCAAAGCCTTCTGTGAAGCTTGCCCAGATATTCCACTTTACGTCGGTTGCTTAGATAGACAACTCAACGAAAACGCCTATATCTGCCCAGGTCTTGGCGATGCTGGCGACAGAATCTTTGGTACTCTCAAAGAATAATCAAAGCTAAACTAAAATCAGGGGTCTTTGTGATGAAGACCCCTTTTTACGTTCTAAATTTTATTTTACCTGATGATCGACGATTCGACCGATAAAGATATAGTGAGGTGCTTTATCATCAAAGTCATAGAAGCGTCTTGCTTCCTCTGGTAAATCCTCAAGTCCCATATTGGTCGTGAAGAGTTTCTTACAGAAGAAGGTTTCTTCTGCTTCCTCATAGGTGATACCAAAGTCAGTAAAGACAGAATGTAGGTTTGTCTTTTTTACTTTATCGACGTCTCTACCGGATTCATTTCCCATGATGGCATGAATCTTCTTATCCTTGAAGAATGACACCGTGAAGAATTCTTCCCGCTGTAAAAATTCAAATGTATAGCGGCTATCTCTGACAAAGATGATCACAACATCTTTAGCCCACAGAGTACCCAACGCACCCCAACCGATAGTCATACTGTTGAATTTATTTTTGTCGCCCGCGGTTACTAAGGCAGCATCGACATGAAATCTCGTAAAAGGATTGACCTGATAATCTTTTTCCATAATATCGTTCTCCTCTTTCATTATATGATAAAAGCCTCGCCAAAGGAGAGACGAGGCTTTTATCGTGGGAGATAAATTCTAAATCCGTAAATCGGAATTATGCAATAGCGGAGAACTTAGCGCTGTAGATATCAACAACGTTTTCAGCAGTGAAGGTGTATTCACCAGCTGCAGTAAACTGGACAGAAAGGTTGTACCAGGTCTTAGTCTCAGAAGAGGAAATCATACCATCTTCTGGAATACCAGTAACTTCAATCACTGAAGCACTATCATCAGTTGCGATTAATTTAGACTTTAGATAGGAACCATCAACAGAACCACTACGACCAGTGACTCTTAAAGACAAAGTGCCAGGAGCAGAAGCAGTAAACTTCATTTCTTCTCCGTCACTTAATTCAAAGCAGGAATAGGCAATTGGAGTATCGCCATTGATCTTACCATAGAATTTAGCAACGACACCAACACCAAAGGTATAGTTACCGATTTTGTGTTCAGCAGTATAACCAGCATTATCGGTTGGAATGGCAAGAGTACCATTTAAGACATCTGAATCTTCACCAAGTTCGGTATAGGTAATGACATCTTCTGCCGTGACGGTGGAATCATAATAGAGTTTGAAGCCACCGATTGCATAAGCGGCATTACCAGCTAAATAGTAAGTACCAGCAGTTGGGAAAGCAAAGATATCTTCAGACCATAATGCCTTGCCATCTTCTTCACTGACAG
>OMRU01000138.1 GCA_900313465.1 uncultured Clostridia bacterium | reverse complement strand
TGAAAGACCAGGATAAGACCATGGTCACCTCTTATATGGAAACGGTAGAAAAGTCTCCTTTGTATTCCATGATCTCCGCCTTAGGTTATGATCTTGTCATCATGGATAAGGCTAGTACTGTCTATTTAAATGGTACACCAGTATCCTTAAATGGTTTGATCGACTCTGTTTTTGATGTCGCGGATCCTTTATTGAAAAACGGCTCCTTCTCTTATGATGCTGGCGCTGGTGTTGTCACCATCAACTTATCTTATCTTCTTTCCTTATCTACGGTTGATGCCCTTGTTGGTAAACTGGTTGCCAATCCGATGGTTCTCGCTTTAGTTCCACCAGTTGTCGATATGGCTATGAATTCCCTCAGCGGCAATTCCTTTGCCATCGATGAACTTGATTTCAACAACATCAAGTGGTCAAGCGAACTAGAAATTGTTCAATCGATTTATGATGCGATCTATGCTACTTCGATTGAACCGATGATTCAGGATAACGAATTCAAAGTTGACCAGTTCAAACTGGAAACTAGTAAATTCACGGATGAGCAGATTGAAACGTATTGTCAGGCTTTAAGAAATCTCGGTTCCATGGAATCTTTACAGAGAAACCTTCCTGCGGTCTTATCCGCGGCTGGTGTCTATCTCAATTCTATCGGTTATAGCATCTTCCCAACCGACTCCTCTGTCTATAAGGATGTCGACTGGAAAGAAGAATTCTATGACTTTGGTAAGATTCTCTTCCACTTCCTTAGAACAGTGAATATGGATATCACACCAGATTTTTCTAGTCTCACCTTAAGCGATAATTTAATCAACATCCTCCATGAAGAAGAAAAACGCAATGAGCTTCAGAAATATTTCTGTGGCGATGATGACTTCCACGGTTTACTTGATACACAGTTATTCGATTGCATCTCTTTTCCTGATGTCTTAGCCTCTTCGTTAAGTATTGTTCCTGCCTTACAGTCTTATATCAAGGAAATCGACTTAAATAATGTCTTAAATGGTTATCAGACCCAAGATTACAAAGAAGAATTAGGTACCGTCTTTGATATGCTAGGTATGCTTTATAGCGATGATTCTAAATTGAATCTCGAAAACATGGCCAGCATCGATTTGATGGATAATGAGACGGTATCTCAGCTTGCTGACCTTCTTGATAAGAGCAAGGATTCAAAAATCTTCTCTTCCATTTATCCAAGCATCATGAAGACCTTCTTATTTGAAAACCAGTTTGATTTCTCGGATTATCTCTTTGGTCTTACTCCTTATAACTTCAACTATGATTCCAAAGGCTTCATCAGCGACTTTGTTTCTTTACTCCGTCTTCTTCCAAAGATTCAGGAACTTCAGAATACCTTAAGCGATGATTCTTTATCCTTAGCCGATAAGTTCAACAGCTTTGATAGTTCGATCATCAAGGACTTGCTTACCATCGTCACCCAGTCTGATTTCTTCAACTCCGATGTGATGACCGGTATGACCTCAAATCGTCAGAAGAACGTCAATATCTACACTTTCCTTACCAATTTATTCTCTACTTCTGTCTTTGAAAACTTCACCATCACTGTTCCAAGTATCCAGGAATTACAGGAAATTGTCTGGTTAGATCAAGAAAGTAACAAAGGTGAAATCTCTATCCTTTGTGACTTGATTGATGAAATCAAGAAGAATTCCGACTTCATTGCTTCTTCGAGTCATAATATTGATGAGATTTCCGATACCAGTGCAATTAGCAACATCATCAAGAGCGCCATGAATTCCAAGATTCTTGCTCCATCCGTCTTAGAATTGATCGATTCTTCCTTAGGCAGATATCTTGATGATATGGGCATCCATATGTCCTTAAATGAAATCCGTACTTCTGTCTGGATTGAAGATGCCGATAGAATCGGTAAGTTACTTGGTCTTCTTCAGGGTATCGATTTCAATGATTTGGAACATCTTCCAATTGATCGCTTCAATGCGATTTTAACCAATCTCTATCATTGTGAATTCCTCAAGGAATCCAACCATTACAACGATCGATTTGGCTATCTTGTCTATAACATGATCAAGTCTCAGGATTTGAGTGGCAAGATGTCTATGCAGATGCCAGATATCTCTTGCTTTGATGTTGTCGGTCATGGTAAGTCCTGGTCTAGTTTAACTGAGAATAAAGAAATCACCAGAGTCATCTCTGATACGGTTTCCTATACGGATACGTATGAGATTACTCTTGAGGGCGAAATTGCTTATCTCAGCAACTTCTTATCCATCGTTTTAGATGAGGAAAGCGGATTTGGTTTTGATAACATCAAAGGTGGTAAACTACCCGAAGGCTTTGTCGATTCGATCTCGGATTTGATGCCATCTTATATCATCAGAAACTTACTATCCAATTTCATTAGTGAAATTGTCGGTCAGATTTCCTTTAACGAAGTCTTTGAAGATATTCTTAGTAGTGTTGATTTCACCCTCTTTAGAACTCTTTCTGATGAGGATGCAAAAACGGAACTCAAATTTCTTGAATGCTTATACCAGTTCAACGTTCAGCAATATGAAGGTACTACCAAACTCAAGTATGTCACTGAACACATCTATGAGTTACAGGATAAAGGTTTGATGGAAGACTTCATGGAATTGATGGACTATATCAAGTACAGCAAATTGATGAACACTAAACGCGCTGGCTATTCCATGGTTCCAATCGGTTATTTCTACTATGGTTTGTTTAGAGCCAACAATTTGATGGAACAGATCACCTTATATAGCGATAGTGATATTCGTGAATATGCCTTCAAGGGTATTCTTCTTGCAGTTGATGACTATCAGGAAGAAATTGAAAGACTTAAGAGAATTGTTGAACTTTTACAAGGTCAGAGCGATTCTAATTTCTCCTTAGGTACCAATTTAAATTATCAGAAGTCTCATGACATCATGGCAGAGATGAATGCTTCTCAGATCTTCCATCGTTTTCCAATCTATCTATTAAAGAAAGCCATTCAGTCTAGAGGCATTGAAGACTATCTTGTCGATCCTGTCACAAATCAGATTCCTCATGCCCTTAATTGGGAAGCTCACCTTGGTGTTGAACAAGAAGACATCGATTACTGGCAGAATGATATCGATCATCTCCTTGAGATGATGCTTGGCGAACATGGTTTGATCAGTATCTTTACTTCTTCTGGCTCTTCCTTTGGCGATATTGATGTCACGAGTGATGACTTCCACTTCGACTTCTTCTATCATATCGGTTCAACCAATCTCTTTAAAGAATCCCGTTCCTACCTCTTATATAACCTCATTCAGAAGCAGTCTCAGGACAATTTCGATATCTCGAATATTCTCCAAACTGCCACCACTGCTCCGTATGGAGAAAACAAAGCCGTCTATCGTCTTGAAGAACTCTACTTCCAGAATCCAAAACTTGTCGATAGCAATGGTTTGCTTATCAAAGAGAAAGCCTTAAATGATACGGATATGTTAAAGAAGGTTATCTCTACCATTTTGAAGAATATCTCGGCTG
>OMRU01000142.1 GCA_900313465.1 uncultured Clostridia bacterium | reverse complement strand
GAACCCGGGCCCGGGTTCTTTTCTTTTGTTAACGCAAATGGCAGAAGCACTATGCTTCTGCCATCTTTTAATAATTCCTGCTTCTTTTAAAATAGGTATCACAGAACGTCGATAAGAAGACTTCCATCCTCGTATCTGCGTCATCCTGATAAAGTTTGATGCTCACTTCCAACTCCGCTAGATCATTCAATATGCGAATCATCTTTGCAAAAGATAATCCAGCTAAATCCTGTCTTCGATAATAGATGGAACCTGGCTTGACCATCTTGTTAGTCACCTTGGATAACTGCTCAGCAATCTGATTGTTGTTATAGGACATCTCGATAAGATATTTCGTCAAGGCGTATTCGCGGAATTTCGCACCAAAGGCCGGAATGATTCCTAACGGTTCAACCCCACCAGCTCTGATATCGTGATAATCCAGCATAGCGCCTCTTGTATTCTTCTTCATGAGTTTGTCTATCAAGGCGAAGACATTGTCCTCTAAAGGCCTATAAACGAGCGTCTCCACGTCAACGGTGGTCACGTGCTTGGTATAGGTGAGAAGTTTATTCAAGGAATTCATGAAAGTGAGATAATCAATGCCTTTTGCCCCATAGCCAGAAGAAACGGTTCTAGAGCGCGACAAAAGCATCTTTAAGGCATCCGTATCAATCTCTTTTCCTTCCGCCTTAGCCGTCTGGACCGCTAACGCCTGATAATCTTCATCACTAGGAAGATCACACTTCTCAAGATAGACGTCGCTACTTTCCTGCATGGCGGTATAAAGCTCACCGCTCTTTTTCAATTCTCCATCAACTACGATATATAAATCCGTATCCGGTGATGGGGCGTTGAAATACTCAATCAGAGAACGATAGTTTCCCTGTTGGGCATCAGTAAATGGTGCTTTTCGATTACTAGAAGAGGAAAGGAAATAGGCGTTAGAAAACAAAACGATTTTCTTATCACCAAAAAGTGAGATAGAGGAGCAATCCTCTACCACACTAGGACAGAGATCCTTATATCCGTCAAAACGGATGATCTCCTGATATTCTTCTTTCGATAATGTTTTCTTCAGTTCCTTTTCTGCTCTATGAGCAGTAAAGCCACTGTCAACACCATAATAGACTTTAACCATTAGGCAATCTTTTCAAATTCGTGATCTGGTTCGTCGATGGCTTCCGCTTTTTCGATGATGACTCTGGTCATTGGGAAGTCAAACTGGTTGGTCGTGACGCTGGCGATCTTATCGACAACATCCATACCCTTGACAACCTTACCAAAGGCAGCGTACTGACCATCAAGGAAGGTATCCTTGTTGGTATCGCAAATAAAGAACTGGCTACCAGCGCTATCTGGATTCTGAGCTCTGGCCATAGAGACAGTGCCACGGCGATGAGAAAGCTTGTTATCGACACCGTTCTGAGCGAATTCGCCCTTGATGCAATAACCTGGGCCACCGGTACCAGTACCTTGTGGATCACCACCCTGAATCATGAAATTCTTGATGATTCTATGGAAGGTAAGGCCATCATAGAAACCGGATTTGACAAGCGAGACAAAGTTCGCACAGCTGATAGGGGCGTTTTCATAATCTAATTCGATTTTGATATCGCCGAAGTTCTTCATGTGTAAAATGATCATTTTAAAAACCTCAATTCTTTCTTCATTATTATATCCAAAAACGGCCTTGATTAGTGAGAAAACTAATTATCAAGGCAAATTAAATGGGTTATCAGAAAGATAACCCAAATCGAACATCACTTAATTTTCGTTTTCGCCGATCAAGCCGAGGATACCAGCGATGAGGAAGAAGATATCACCGCCGACAGCACCGATGACAATGGCTAAGATATGAGGCCAGTTTTCCACAACGCCGTTGTTTAAGGCCTTGATGCACTTATGACCACAGATGATGACGACAAGCTGAATGACAGTGGCAATAATACCGATGACAAGGATTACTCCACCGAGGACGGAAGCAGGCACACCATCCATTGGTCCACTGGCAGTGGGAACGGAAGCAGCAATTTCATCCATAGCGCCAGAAGCCCAAATACCACCAACAAGAGTGACAATGAGACAACTGACTAGTCCTAAATAAGCAAAGACCAAACCGATAGTGTAAAGAAGTTTAGATGCAGTTTTCATAAAATTTTACCTCTCTTTCGCATCATGTCAATTTTATCACATTAAAAAATGTTTACAAGAAAAAAGAGGGTGCAAAGCACCCTCAAGTTAGTTTAACTAGTTCTTCTTGACAGAATCCTGGTTCTTGACAGCATTGATCTTAGCGTTGATGGCTTCCTGATCGCCAAGATAGTAATGCTTGATTGGCTTTAAGTCTTCGTCTAATTCATAGACAAGCGGGACACCAGTTGGGATGTTAAGACCAGCGATATCTTCATCAGAGATATTGTCAAGATACTTGACCAAAGCTCTTAAAGAGTTGCCGTGGGCAGCGATTAAGACCTTCTTACCGGCCTTGATTTCTGGAACGATGACAGAATTGTAGTATGGAACAACTCTGGCGATGGTATCCTTTAAGGATTCATGAAGTGGTAATTCCTTAGGATCGATGTTCTTGTAAGCAGCCTGTAAAGCTGGGTTTCTTTCATCATTTGGTTCTAAGGCTGGTGGAGCGATATCGAAAGATCTTCTCCACTGATGAACCTGTTCAGCACCATATTTGGCAGTGGTTTCGGCCTTGTTGAGACCCTGTAAGGCACCATAGTGTCTTTCATTGAGGTGATAATCCTTGATGACTGGGATGTAAGCTTCGTTAACACCATCGAGAACATGCCAGCAGGTGTGGATGGCTCTCTTTAAGGTAGAGGTGAAGGCGATATCGAAGGAATAACCGTCAGCAGCAAGAAGCTTACCGCCAGCGATGGCTTCCTGAACACCCTTTTCAGAGAGTTCAACATCGGTCCAACCGGTGAAAAGATTGAGCTTGTTCCACTCAGATTCACCATGACGAATCAAGACTAATTTAATCATGTTTTGTTAATCTCCTATTTAACGGATAAGATTATAATACAAGAATTCCTTCAAAGAAAGTAAAGAGTTATCTCTCTTATCACTTCTCTGATTCCAAAAAATTAAAATAAAGGCGATTTTACTCGCCCTTAAGCTAATAACGAATTCAGATTGATAACCAGATTGATGATAAAGACAATCGCCTCAAGACTAAGAAGCACAATACCTAGAATAAAGGCATCTTTCGCATATCTGCTTTTCTCTTTTAACTGATAACTCATGGCAATGCTGCTACCAGACAAGGCTAGAGACAAAAACGGAATCAGACAGAATAATCCAGCCAAACCCACCAAAAGAAGATTGATAAAACCTTTTCTCTCATTTTCAGGTAGTTTATCTATCACATTGATCTTATGCTGACAATGAGGACAGACTTTTTCCTCTTTGGAAATCGGCTTATTGC
>OMRU01000137.1 GCA_900313465.1 uncultured Clostridia bacterium | reverse complement strand
GATGTTGCCGACTAAGATGTCGGTGACAGCATCCAAACCGACTTCACCAGGGCCACCGATGTATAAGCAGGCATCGATATCATATTCATCTAACCAACCGATATTTGGCGTATTGAAGGTGTTCAATAAGACGATTCTCTTAGAGAAGGGACCGTTTTTCATCGCCGCGAGAATCGATTTCTCGTTTTCGCTTAATTGTAAGTATTCAGCCTTTAAATCCGTACCTTCACCGCCGATTCTGGTCAAGACGAAGATGGCAGCATCGCCATAGGTGGCAAAAGAACTTGTCTCTGTTGAGCTGAATTCAGAATAGTTTAATTCGTTGACTCTGTTGATATCGCGGAAGTTAAAAGTGGTTCCGCCCCAACCGGACTTTTCGATAAAGCCAACATGATTCTCATATTTGTCCTGATAGAAGTTGTAGACGGTTTCATTGACGTCTAGCTTGTTTTCACAGGCTTTCTTGAGATCATATTTACGGTCAGCGGAAGAGACGACGCCACCTGAACCAGTGCCGCCTAAAGCTACATCAACACTATTGTAGCTGAATAATGTTACCTTGCTGTTCTTGGCTAAAGGTAAGGCGTGGTTCTTATTGGTCATCAAGACCGTACCTTCTGCCTGAGCCTGCTTGGCTACTGCTCTGGCATTGGCTAGAACGTCAGTGTGCTTGTCATATTTGGAGGCAAAGTGGATCGGATCTTCATTTGTATTTTCGTTTGTGACAATCTTGGTGCTGCTGATGCCTAAGAATTTGTTGATGTAGCCAGACCATTCTTTGGTAACTACGCTACCACCGATGGAAATGGACATCAAAACGGTAGAACCAGCCAACAACGAACGCCACAAACCAGGTCTTCCAATTTTCTTCATCTGATTTTTTCCTTTCAATTGTCGAGAAGCTTAGCTCGAGTTCGCTTCTCTAGCAAAGCATACATGATTGGAAATAGCCTTGCTGACTTTTGGCAAAAAGAAGAATGATTTTGGCAAGAAATGTCATATGGAACCTGTTACAATTCGCTTTTTTGCTGTTTTGTTTCTTCTTGTCTTGGGAAGAGAATGTTGACTTCATAGACGTTGTTTTCTTGTTGGATGAACATCGTTCCATGATATTTTTTGACGATGTAATGAACACTTTTGACGCCAAAACCATGATATTGGGAATCTTCTTTGCTGGTTTGGGGAAGACCGTTCTGGAAGATGATTTTCTCAGAATAATAGTTTTCAATATGAATGGAGACCATTTTCCCTTTTTCGGCTACTTTCAAAAGAATATAGGCTTGATCTTTATTGGTTAATTTTTCTTCTGCTTCGATGGCATTGGAAAGGAGGTTTCCAAACAAGGAAACCAAATCGCTTGATCTCATGAAGGATAAACAAAGACCATCTGCTGAGAAGGTAAAAGGAATATTTAATTTGTGACAGTTATACCCCTTGTCAGTGAGGATGTAGTCTAGCGTTTTGTTGCCTGTTTTTGCCATGGCTTCATAGTCTTCAACGGTTTTCTGCAATTCTTTTAATCCTTCATCATCCATACTGGATTTGGCTCTGGTGTCCGAGATGAAGTGTTTTAAGTCATGGGCTTTCAGATTCAATAAATCGATATTGGATTTGACGAATTCATAATTTTTGTTGGACTGGTTGATGAAACGTTCCAATTCCATGTTTTCTTCTTGTTTGTCACGATAGGAAACTAAACCGAAAGCAACAATCAAGGCTAAGACATCACAAAGCAGTAACGGTAAAGCACTGACCCAATAGGTGTCTAGGTGATAGACCTGCAGGGCAAACTGAATGAAGTAGCAGAATAAGGCAGAGACAACAGCGATAGCAAAAGCGCCACCATTTGGAATGTTGATTTCCTCGCTTTGCTTCATTTTTGCGATGATGGTGAAATAAGCAATCGCATAGACTAGAATCATCACGCCTAAGGATAAGAAAAACCATCCGACAGGAGAATAGAAATCTTTCCATGGCAGATAAAAAAGCATTTCGATGTTGTGCGAAAGATTTTGTAATAATTGAGCGCCGACGCAACAAAAGAGGATATCTTTGAATTTATTTTTATAGATAAAAGCGCACATGCCTAGGGAAATCAGGAAGATGGTGATGGAAGATAATCCTGTGGCAACCTTGATGATGAGATTGGTGAAGATGATGGATAAAAACCCGTATATCAAAAAAGCACCAACCAATCGTAAGTAAAAATAGTTTTTGTGTTTCAAGATGGGAAGGAAGAGCGATTCCGCAGCAAAAAGTTGCAAGATATAACCGTGATAGTATTGAATTGAAAAGATTTCTTCTTGATGCATAATTATTGCTCTTTCCCGATAAATTGAGTTAAGTCTCGCAAGAATTCACTCTTGTAGACACGACTTAAAGGCAAGACTTCGTCTTCGATGGTGACATCGGTGTGGGAATAGTCAGAGACTTTGACTAAATTGACGATGATGGAGCGGTTGATTTTTGCAAAGCCGGAAGTTAAAAATTCATTTTGTATCTCTTCCAGGCATTCTCGCATACGATATGTCTCTTTGTTGCAGTGGAAATAGATATAATGTTTCTGACTCTCGATATAAAGAATATCATCATAACAAAGGCGGTGCATGCCTTCGTTGTCTTTCAAGGTGAAATATTTCTTGGCTGTGACTTTTAGATGGTTTAAGATGCGATCCATCTTGACGACGAAAAGATCATATTTCATCGGCTTGACAAGGTAGTCGTAGGCGTTGACTTCATATCCCTGAATAGCGAACTGTGAAAGTTCGGTTAAAAACACGATACAGACGTTATCATTCTTCTTGCGGATTTCTCTGGAGATGTCGATACCATTTTTGTTGGGCAAGCCGATATCCATGAAGATCAGATCAATATCAGAGGAGTATTGCGATAGAAAACTTTCGCCATTATCGAAATATGTCACATCAAATAGGACATTCTTCTCTTGAGAATACATCTTGAGGTGTTTTTCAATCTGTAGGCGCCACTTTTCTTGGTCTTCAACGATGATAACTTTAATCATATTTTTTCCTGTAAAACAGTGTTTACCTCTCCTGATTTGTTCATCATAAACAAAACAAATTTCAATTTCAACTATCCGAAAAAACAAATAAAAAGTAATATTCTTAGAATATTAGTGGCAGAACAAAGAAAAAATATTTAGTGAAAGGACGTTATTGTGTGGTGAACCCTTAATGTTGGACCGCTCCTGAGTCATAGGATGGGTTCAGTACACTAAAGAATATCCCACTTTACCAATTTTTCAAGCGAGTTTTTTGAAGTTTTGCCAATTTTTCAAGCGACTTTTTAACATAATACGGTATAGACACAAAACAAAAAACGGTAAAACCATCGTGTTTATCGGCATTTTTGCTGAAAAATCGAGTTTTCCAAATAGGAGAACTCTCTCATTGGTATGTCTGAACGAGAAAACTTAGTGTTTTACAGTTCAAAACAAACCCTATTTTGACAACAAAAGGATAGTTATAGTTGTTAACTTCATAGCCTCCTAATGTCTACTTGATAAACTTACCAGAACGAGCGCCTTTAGAAGCACGAGTGACAAGACCACGATCGTTTCTTTCCGCTCTGTCTTCGGTAAAGGCGA
>OMRU01000134.1 GCA_900313465.1 uncultured Clostridia bacterium | reverse complement strand
TATAGTATTTTTATTTATTCCTAAACTTTCTTGCATTCCTGGAAGTGCTAGACCCAAAACTATAGTTTTATTTCCATTATCAATTACTTTACCATTAGTAATTTTAATTTCTTTATTGCTTTCATTATTTATAACAGTTCCCATTCCTACCACAAATGGTACATACATAGTTTCTATTTTTCCGTTTATTGTAACCTGTCTTTGTTCTTTATTAGTAAACTCTAAATTAATTTTTACAAGTCCAGATTTTCCAATAATTTCTTCTTTAGAAATTTCTTTTCCATTTAATTTATAAGTTATTTTACATTCAATAGGTAATTTTTTTTCGCTTTTTCCTTGATAATAAATATCTTCACCTTCTGCTTTCCAAATTAATTTTCCATTTTCTTTATCAAATTCTTGATTGCCACTTACGTTTTCAATATTTATTAAATCTGATATATCATTTAAAAATTGTGTTCTTTCAGTGTTTTTTAAGTGATTACTTACTATTGTTTGATAAACATTTCCACTACTATCTAATTTTGAATAAACACTTTCTTCTTTTGTATAGGCCATAACTGGAGTTGTAAAATATGCAAGCATACTAAATAGCAAAATGCTAGATATTAATTTTGTTTGTAACTTTTTCATCATTTTTTATATCCTCCTACTTTATATTTTTCATTCCAAGTGTAGTTTTACAAATAAATCTGTCTAAAATCATTAAAAATGCTGGTAATACACATATAACTGTTAACATACTAACGATTGCCCCTCTCGACATTAAGGTACATAGAGACCCAATCATTTCTATTTTGGAATAAACACCTACTCCAAAAGTTGCACCAAAGAAGCATAATCCACTTACTATTATAGAATTAATTGAAGTGCCTAAAGCTTCTTCAGCTGATTTCTTCTTATTCTTTCCTTCTTTTCTTGCATCGTGGATAATGTTCATACCATGGCGCTGAATCAATTTCTTGTACCAGTCATATTCTTCAAATGCTTTAGAAGTTGCTTTCTTGACCTCTTCAAGTTTCAAAGAAGGGAAATAATTCGCTAATTGCTCATATACTTTCTTAGCAAAGTTCGCTCTCTCATAAAGATCGACATAGTCCTTGATGAATAAGACATCATCAGAGTGAACCACCTTCATGTTGGCATCGATGACTTCGGGGTAATAGGCTACAACAGGACAGTTATAGTGATTATCAGTATGAGGTTCCTTCAGGTTCCATGTCATACATGGATAATAGATGGTCTTCACACCTTTATGAATCAGATTCATGACATGTCCATGCATCAGTTTAGCTGGATAGCAGACAGTATCAGAAGGAATCGTCATCTGACCATCAAGATATAACTTAGCGCTCGACTTATCCGATAAGACAACCTGGAAACCTAAGGCAGTAAAGAAGGTCGACCAGAAAGGAGTCAACTCATAGAAGTTAAGACCCATTGGAAAACCGATTTTACCACGGGGATACTTCTTTTCATCATCAGCTGCATGATCATAAGAACGAAGCAGATGATTCTTGAACGCATACATATCCAAAGCACCATGAGACTTGGCTTTCTTAGTGACCGGTTTCTCACAACGGTTACCACCGATAAAGGAACGTTTATCATCAAAGATAGACATCGTCAAATGACATTTGTTGTTACATAAAGAGCAGACATAGGAAACCACCTTGCGATGGAAATGATCTAATTGTTCCTTGTCTAAAACACTGGATTTCTCCAGTTTTAGTTCCATGGCATCTAGCGCAGCACCATAAGCGCCCATCAAACCAGCCACATTAGAGCGGATGACATTGACATCGAGTTCTTTTTCAAACGCTCTTAAGACAGCATCATTTAAGAATGTGCCACCCTGAACCACGATGTTCTTTCCAAGATCATCAGGAGAAGAACAACGGATGACTTTATAAAGAGCATTCTTAACAACAGAGATAGCTAAACCAGCAGCAATATCATTGACACTAGCACCATCCTTCTGAGCCTGCTTGACACTCGAGTTCATAAAGACAGTACAACGAGAACCTAAGTTGACAGGACGTTTTGCCTCTAAAGCCATATGGGCAAAATCCGTGATGGAATAACCTAAGGAAGTCGCAAATGTCTGCAAGAAGGAACCGCAGCCAGAAGAGCAGGCTTCATTTAAGAAGATATCATCGATCACACCATTCTTGATGTGGAAGCATTTGATATCCTGACCGCCGATATCAATGATGAACTCTACGTTAGGAAGGAAGTGTTTGGCAGCAGCAAAATGAGCCATAGTCTCAACAATGCCATGGTCAAACTGGAAAGCGTTTTTGGCTAATTCCTCACCATATCCAGTCGCCGATGAACCAGCGATATAGGCTTTCGGATTCATCTTGGAATAGATATCTAAGAGCATGTCTTTTAATAAGGCGATCGGATCGCCCTTGTTTGGTACATAGTTGGTGTAGCGAAGGTTATAGTCCTTATCGACAAGAACACATTTTAAAGTGGTGGAACCAGAGTCCACACCGAGGTATAAAGGACCTTCATATTCTTCCAAAGGAAGGATAGCAACCTTGTCTTTGTCATGACGAAGGACAAATTCCTCGTATTCTTCCTTGTTATTGAATAAAGGATCAATATAGGCAAAGTTTTCGTTGTTACGATAATTGTTGACCTTGTCCATGATGGAATCTAGATCAATTGGATCATCCTTTTTAGCCAACAAAGCAGACCCGATAGCCACAAAATATAAGGAATGATCTGGTAAGACGCCTTCCACCTTCAGCGTCTTATCAAACGCCTTGCGAAGTTCAGACATGAATGTTAATGGACCGCCAAGGTACATGACATTTCCTTTAACTTCTCTACCCTGGGCAAGACCAGCAATCGTCTGGTTGACGACAGCATAGAAAATAGATTCGGCCACATCTTCTTTCTTGGCACCTTGGTTAAGAAGTGGTTGAACATCAGACTTAGCAAAGACACCACAGCGAGAAGCGATGGTATAGGTTCTTTCATGTTTTTCAGCCAAAGCATTGATTTCTTCCACTTTGACATTCAGCAAGGAAGCCATCTGGTCAATAAAGGCACCAGTACCACCGGCACAGGTACCATTCATTCTGACCTCAACACCATTGTTGAGAAACAAGATTTTCGCGTCTTCACCGCCAAGTTCAATAATGGAATCAATATCAGGATAGAAACGCTTAGTCGTTTCTCTTGTCGCATAGACTTCCTGATAAAAAGGGAACTTACAGCCTTCTGCAATACCCATACCGGCAGAGCCAGTAAAGGCTAAAGGAACTTGTTTGATTCCCTTTAGTGGTCCTTCTTCTAATTTCTGCAACACGGAAGCAAGTTTCTCGCTGATGCGAGAAAAATGTCTTTCATAGGAAGAATAGATGATGTTGTCGTGATCATCAAGAACGATGGCTTTGATTGTAGTTGAGCCAATATCGATACCAACAGAGAGCATTACTCGTCTCCTTTCTTCTCAGCATCCTGGCTGAGATCAATGACGACTCCTTGGGGAGCAGTAGAGGTATCATGGGGCTTGGTCATAACAGGATCTGAGCTCTGTTGATCATAAGTCTTAGAAGTATGATACTCTTGGAAATCAGTTTGTCTTTCTTGGAAATAAGTCGGTGCGGGAACAAATCCACCACGGGCTA
>OMRU01000132.1 GCA_900313465.1 uncultured Clostridia bacterium | reverse complement strand
AGCAAGTCGAGGATTCATCAAGCAGAGTTTTATTTTCTCTCATAGATGTCTTCGGGTTGTTGTAGAAAATATCTGCTTTAAAAGAAAAGGTCAGAGAGTAAGTCGTACCACTGGCATTTTCCCCTTTCGTCAGAGCATATCTTCCTTCGCCCTGATTTAATGATCGGTCAGAAAAAAATCCAGTGAAATAATAGTTTTGCAACTCCATCTTGTAATCAAGATAACGGCTAAGACTATCTACATCAGGAAATAGAGCAATCTTGGTGTAATCATTAAGAAATACATTACTTTGAATATCTTTACTCTCAGCAAAAACAGTCGGACGTCTCTTTTCATTTGCATAATCAAGTCTATTCCATTGAGATCCCTCCTCGACGATGCGATAAGAATGTTTAGCGTCCTCGTAATAACGAATCTCACCATCTTTTCCAACAGTCGTTTTGCTTCTCTCCGTCTTGGTTTTCCTTAAGCTGTCATATTCAAAAGAATAAACGCTAGCATCACCACTTTTCTCAACACTGATATTTCCTTCATAGTTGATGAAAGATAAAAGTTTATCTTTTAATTCAAAGAAGGTTTTTTCTTCAAAATCAACAACAGGTTTTTCCTTTACAAAGTTTCCTTCAACTTTGCCATCTTCTCCTTGATTCTCAACAAAATAGTACTCTCCCACACTATTGGGAAGTGTGATCTCCTCAAAGTATTTCGTATCAAATCTTACCGGATAAGAAAAGCGAATCTGCTTATTCATTTCCTCCTTAGGAAGGTGAAGTGTCTTATAACCATCGCCATCATCCTCAAAGACATAAGTTTCATCATTTGTGTCGCCAACAATCTGGCAATCCTTGATGTAGTCTTTTACATGAATGATGATTTCCTCATTCTGGGGAACAACACTACTCTCACCACCATTGGTACAACCACAAAGAGCAACAACAGCAACACCAATCAACGATAATTTGTGCTTAAACATAACATTTCCTCCTTTACACGATTTTGCAAATTATATTTAGTTTCACGACAAAAGTAAATAATCAATAAAATTTTAAAGTGCAACCTATGTCGGTGTTTTTAATTGTTCGTAAGAAAAAATCAAAAAAATTATACTGATTTTGTGGCCTTTTTCTCATTTTTTTGAAAAATTTACTTCTTTTTCACTTATTCAAGGCTATTTCAATAAAACTCTGTAACCGCTACCACTTGTAAAACTATCACTAAAAAACCTCTGTAGCATCAGCCACAGAGGTTAAATTTAGTACTCAAGACCCTTTTCTTTACGCTCTTTTTCCAATTCAGCGTTCTTGATATCATCTTCCTTGATCATCTGCTTATACTTTTCGATTTCAGCAGAGTTAGCAAGGACGAAGTGACCAGGAACAATTTCCTGGAACGTAGGCTTTTCTACAGAATAATCGTGTTCTTCCGTAGGTCTATAGACAATACGGACACGCTTCTTCTCATAGAATGGATCTGGCTTAGGAATAGCCGAGAGAAGAGATCTGGTATATGGATGTAATGGATGAGCAAACAATTCATCAGAAGTGGCAAGTTCAACCATTTCACCAAAGTACATAACTGCGATACGATCGCAGAAATACTTAACAACAGATAAGTCATGAGCGATGAACATCAAAGTCAGACCATGATTGACCTTCAAGTCATTGAGAAGGTTGATAATCTGAGCACGGATGGAGACATCCAAAGCGGAGATTGGTTCATCACAGATCATGAAATCAGGATTCATGACGATAGCTCTGGCAATACCGATACGCTGTCTCTGACCACCCGAGAACTCGTTTGGATAACGAGAACAGTAATCGGCGATAAGACCGACTTCTTCCAAAACCTTACAGGCTTTCTTGTGATTCTCATTTCTGTTGCGGAAACCCTGAATCTTCAAGCCTTCCTGAATGATGTCTTCGACCGTCATACGAGGGTCAAGAGAATCGATAGGATCCTGGAAGATCATCTGCATCTTGGACATCAACTTCTTGTTGACGTGAGTATCATCATATTTGATCTGACGAATCTTCTGTTTTTGGAATTTGACAAGTTCATCTAACTTCTGCTTGAGATTGGTGACTTCAGCATCATATCTGGCACGAATCTCAGCAATCGTCTTCTTGCCTTCCTCAGAAGCGTCTGAGATATTTTCTAATTCAGCAGCTTCCTGAGAACGAAGTTCCTTGATCTTGTTGTTGGTACGAATGGTGTTCCATTTGATTTCTTTTTCGTTCCATCTAGAGCCCGCTGCAATACGGTAACCCTTGAAGTAGATAGAACCAGAAGTGACGTGATGTAAACGGATGACAGAACGACCAGTGGTGGTCTTACCACAACCGTGGTCTTACCACAACCGGATTCGCCGACCATACCGAAACATTCACCCTTCTTGATATCGAAGGAAACATCATGAACGGCTTTCAACTTTCTACCGCCACCCATTGGGAAGAACATCTTGAGATGTCTGACGGAGAGAAGAATGTCGTTATCGACAAGTTCCTGCTTGTACTTGATGAAGGTCATATCATCCTGTCTAGGAACATAGACTAAGATGTAATCGACGACAATCAAAGCGACGCAGGCAAGTAAGAAAATACCAATCAGAATTGGACCAGGGCCAATGATATAATGAGTTATCTCATAACTAGCACCGCTATTTGGTATACCTTCATCGATATTGAACAAACCAGCAACTGGTAAGGTGAAGAAATTCAAGAAGGCCATGATGAGCAGTAAGAGGGCGAATAAGAAGGCAAGAGAGTAGTACTGTTCTTCAACATAGACATAAGCGATAGCCACAATGGCCAAGATGATAATGATGAAGGTGAACAAAGCGCCCACAGAAACATTGACACCATAGGGATAAGCAGGAAAGAACATACCATTGAATGATCTTTCCACAATGCCTGAAGTGCCAAAGGCAAGACTATAGGCGTTGATACTACCAATAATCCTGAGTTCATTAGCCTGATCGACACCTGTCATGATCTCGACGACATGAGAATCAATGAAGACGGCTGGAAGAGCCATGAAAATCAAGGAAAGGAGAAGAAGGCCTAAAGCAATTCCTAAATAGAAATGCTTCTGAAGATGAATCAAAATCGCAGTCTTATGATCGTATTCTTTATGCATTCTGTTCACCTCCATTATCGTTCTTCTTTTCTTCCTGCTTACTGGCTTGTTCTCTGGCTAAGGAAGCCTTGATACGCTGAGAGACAATTCTTGGCTTTTCGGCCTTAGGAGCTCTCTTATCCAACAACCAGGTAGCCGCATAATGGGTATCGGTAACCTTGAAGAATGGAGGTTCGCTCTTGAAGTCGATGGCCATAGCATACTTGTTTCTGGCAGCGAAGGCATCACCCTTTGGTGGGTTGAGAAGATATGGTGGGGTACCAGGGATAGCTTCAAGCTGTTCGTGAGAATCCAAATCAGGAATAGAAGATAACAAAGCCCAAGTATATGGATGCTTTGGATCATAGAAGACTTCGGCAGCAGTGCCGACTTCCACAATCTTACCAGCATACATAACCGCAACTCTGTCCGCCATATTGGCAACGACACCAAGATCGTGCGAAATGAAGATGACAGACATATTTCTTTCTTTCTTCAGACGGTTGATCAATTCCAGAATCTGAGCCTGAATGGTGACGTCAAGAGCTGTGGTAGGTTCATCACAGATGAGAACTTCTGGGTTGGCAGTCAAAGCGATTGCGATAACAATACGCTGTCTCATACCACCGGAGAACTCAAATGGATATTGGTTGAAACGAACTTCTGGCTGAGGAATACCGACTTCGGCCATAACTTTCAAAGCGGCAGCCTTGGCTTCTTCCTTGGAAATTCTGAACAAGGAATTGTATTCCTTGGTTCTCTTCTCGAGTTCCTCTTTAGAGGCACCCTTTTCTCTCAAGGCAGCCATATCAGCATCATAGACAGCTTTAGCTTCTGCCTTATATTTTTCGATTTCAGCCTTAGCTTCTTTCTTCTTGGCATCCAAAGCAGCCTTCAAGGCTGGTCTGGCGTTGTTGAATTCCACATCGGCTTCTTTCTTCATCTTCTTAGCCTCAGCGACAACACGGACGTGTTCCGCTTTTTGTTTGGCTAAGAGTTCTTTGATCTTCTTGTTGTTTTCACTTTGAATTTCAACAGCCTCATTGTAGGCTTTTTCTCTAGCTACACGAGTCTGTTCAAGAAGTGGAGTTAACTCGTCTTGTCTCTGAGTGCGAAGCTTTTCAAGTTTCTCCTTAACTTCCTTGCTGTGCTTAGCTTTCTGCTCTTTGGTCAGCTTTTGTTCATCTTTCGATGTTTCAAAAGCTCTCAATTCCTTGAATAAGGCAGCATATTTTTCTTTGACAAGAAGAATTTCATTTTCACAAGGATTGGTGGTGCTAGCAAGATAGAAAGCTTCCTTGATTTTGGACTGCAAAGCATAGATTTGCTTGTTGTAGTCTTCATCAAAATTTTCAATCAAACGTTCCGCTCTCTGATAAGCGGTCTTACGCTTGGCTTCGATATTCTTGTAGGCCGCTTCTTCCTTGGAGATGATACGGTCATATTTCTGCTTCATCAAATCAGAATTGACGAGCATGGCTTCGGTGATCTGCTTACCAACCTTCATGATTGGATTTAAGGAAGAGAGAGGATCCTGGAAGACCATACCGATCTTATGACCACGGATACGATGGAATTCCGATTCATCAATCTTGGTGAGATCTTCACCTTCATAAATGACGGAACCATTTTCGATGACGGCATTCGCCGACAAGATACCCATGATGGTCTTGGAAGTGACAGACTTACCAGAACCAGATTCACCGACAATACATAAGGTCTCTCCCTTGAATAAATCAAAGGAGACACCTCTAACTGCATGAACTAAACCAGCATCGGTCTTGAAGGAGACCGCTAAATCCTTAACTGAAAGGACTAACTGTTTATTTTTGTTTTCCATGTTATTCCGTTCCTTTCAGTGATGGGTTGAAGGCATCACGTAAACCATTACCAAACAAGTTGAAGCAGATCATCAACAAGGAGATGATGATAGCTGGGAAGACAAGTTCGCTTGGATACGTAGATAAGAAAGCCTGGTTCTTGGATAAGATGACACCCAAGGAATCCAAAGTGCTTAAACCTAAACCCAAATAAGAGATGGTTGCTTCAGAGAAGATGGTAGATGGAATCATCAAGACGGAACGAGTGACGATCGTACCGACCGCATTTGGTAAAATGTGGCGGAAGATCAGCGTTGGCGTCTTGGCACCTAACGTCTTTGAAGCAAGGACATATTCTCGACCACGATAACGGTAGAACTGACTTCTGGTGGTTGCCGAAGTACCAATCCAACCAGTCAAACACAAGGAGAGAGCGAAGACGAAGAAGTTGGTGCCTAACTTGATGGTCAAAATTGTCATCAAAACGATGTATGGAATACCACCTAAGATATCGGTGATACGTTCCATAGTGATATCAACCGTACCGCCATAGTAACCGGAGATGGAACCCCAGATAACACCGATTAAGATGTTGATGGCAGAAACGACAATACCTAAGATTAAGGAAGTACGTAAACCAGAGAAGACATACTTGAGTAAGTCTTTACCCTGATATTCTGTACCAAAGAGATGGACTGGAATATCATTGTAACCAAGATACTTATACATCATAACCTGGCAATCAAAGATGTAGACAATCTGGTTATTGTTGGTATCCTTTTTGATAGAGAGAATCTCAGTGACGGATAAGTCATTGGAATTCTTGCCGCTTTCTTCGATGACGAAGCTTGCTGGATTCTGATAGAGGTCTTCTAAGGCTCTTAACGCTTCAGCCTTATCTTCAGCTGGATCTTTTAAATCCCAGGCATAATTAGCGCTACCCCAAGAGACATAACCCTTCTTATACCAGTTCCAGAATTTATCCTGGGAAATCGTCATATGATTTCTCAAACCATAAGTGACAAGATACATATCATAAGTGATATCAGCTCTAGCAATGAACGTATCGGTAGATTCAAAACGTTCATAAGAAGAACTTGTCCAATA
>OMRU01000226.1 GCA_900313465.1 uncultured Clostridia bacterium | reverse complement strand
TATAGAAAATGATGTCCTTGAATATGTCTCCAGAGGTGGTCATAAATTAGAAAAGGCCATCGAAGTATTTTCTATCGACATGAAAGATAAAGTCATCTGTGATATTGGTTCCTCGACTGGTGGATTTACCGATTGCGCCTTAAAGCATGGTGCAAAAAAATCCTATGCCGTAGATGTTGGAACATGTCAGCTTCATGAATCCTTAAGAAACGATCCGCGTGTCGTCGTTTTAGAAAACACCAACTTCCGTTATATCGATAAAAGTATCTTCCATGGTGAAATCGATTATTACGTCTGTGATGTTTCCTTTATCTCCATTCGCGAAATATTAAAGACACTCTTATCCTTTAAAGAAGACTTCCATATTCTCTTATTATTCAAACCTCAGTTTGAAGTAGGCCCAGGTAAACTAAATAAGAAAGGTGTCGTAAAGTCAATTGACTATCTAATTGAAGCCTTACTTGATTTTGAAGCCTTCGTAAAAGATAAAAAACTAACTATCCTTAACGCTTCTTACTCCCCAATTTTAGGAAACAAGGAAGGCAACATGGAATTCCTCTTTGATATCGCAAGTAAGGGTAAAAGCAAGAAAATGAATTATCCTGAATTAGTCAAAGAAGCCTCAATCAATCTCAACATTAAAGCCTAGCCTTCTTTTTGCTTAATACGCAATCATAATATACATATATAATGCACTTTGCATGCGTGAAGTGCATTTTTCTTTTGTATGTATGAAAACAAATCAAAAAGATACAAAAACGATAACATATCAGCAAATTTCTTGTATAATATATAAAAGCAAGCGCTTACAAAAAGCTACATTGGAGGAATTCTATATGGACATCCGTAAACTCAACGCAAAAATTGAAGAGTTAGCCGCTGAAGTCAACTATCCGTGTAAAAAGACAAACCACCTCAAATTCGTCTTCAAGCTTTCCCCCTCTCCTGATCACGTCTTTTTCGAATCCGGTATCAGAACCGTAGGCCGTTCCGTCTTGGATTTGGTCAACTCCCATTATCTGTTTACTCGTGGATACACTGGCAACAGAGAAATCGATGAGGCCAAAGCCCATTATCAGGAAAACAAGCCTTACGAGAAGTATGCTAAAGAACATAATCTCTACCGCTTTGTCTACAATCACGAACTCTTTGGTGATGAAATCAAAAGAGGAAATAAGGATTTCCCAAAAGCCAAAGACATCGCCTTTGTCGAAAGACTTGTCGGCGCCATGTATTATGATTCCGATTTCGAAACCTGCAAGGAATGGATCATCAACAATCTTGGTATCCGTGCCTTCAAGAAAATCGGTTCTATCAACAAATAAATTTGCCTCCTTGGTCATCCAAGGAGGCATCTTTTATTTTTGACTGATTACAAAATAGAACTTCGATGTTTTGTTGGCAAAAATATTTAGAACATTGACTTTAGAAGCATCAATGCTGAAATCCAAAGCAAAGTTATCGCCAGATCCTGAATCATCATCGCTTACTTCACCAAACTCCACTCTTGGATTGACATCAAATTCAGCCGAAGCCAAGGTATAATCAACCCAGGATTCCACATGGTAATTTCCCTCTGGTAAATCCAAGGTCAACTCTAGAGGAATATCTTTTTCTTCAATATTAGCAGAAAAGACACCTGGTTTAGTAATGCCATTACTTAAATCCTCAACGCTAGAAAGAGTGATGGTGATATCCAAGTTATCATAAGTGCAGAGATATTCATTTGGATTATAGGCGTATCCGCTAGGAAGATTATCAAGGTGAACAAACAAGGATTCCGCTTCAGAAGAAAAAGTAGCCTTGCCCTGAGTATTGACAGCGACAGGACGGAAGCAGTTTTGACTTGTGCACCAAACTACACTGACACCCTGACAAGGACTCTGATTGACTTGTGCACCAAACTACACTGACACCCTGACAAGGACTCTGATCTGGTTTTAAGACCGTGACAGAATAGCCATACATCTGGCTATTTGAGGATTCTTCTTCTAGAGTACTTTCTTCTTCCTCAGAAACAGAGATAGAACTTTCTTTCTCTGGACTTGAAGGAGCAGTACTACTTGTGTTTCTGCTATTGCAGGCGGTTAAAGAAAGAAGGGATAAAAATGTTGTGAACAAAAATAATTTTTTCATATTTTTCCTCCGATTGATTTATTTAAGATTTTACTTATAACTGAGATAATCCTGTTCAAGATCATCATAACTGACACTGCCTGAATGAACTCTTCTGATGATGTTGCTATCATCAAGAACAAAGGTCATAGGATAGACACTGGTTCCACCTAATCTGGAATAGAAGGAAGAAGAACCATTCTTATCCTGTAGGAAAGTGAACTGATAATCTTTCCATACCTTGCTTGGATCATAATCATCGACATGTTCATAAATAAATGATTCGACTTCTTCTTTAAATGAAGCAGAAGTATCTTTTGTTTGATCCGTCGCTGATTCAGAAGAATGAATGGCGATGAGATTGACATCATATTTCATCCTCAGTTGATTGAAGTGAGGCATCTCTTTGACACAAGGTCCACACCAGGTTCCCCAGAAATTGATGAAGGTAACTTTGCCTAAGCTTTCTCTGATATTAAACGTATCATGAGAGAGATACTGATAGAAACTATCCTCAGGAAGATAATGATTCTCAACTCCTTGTTTTGAATTTGTTAACAGAGTTGATTTCTTTTTGACCAGGTTTAACGTCCTAGAAACATCTTTGCTGGTAGAAATGATATTGCTATCCTGATCGATATAGGCGCAATAAGGATATTCCACTTCTTCTAAAGATAAGAAACTCTGAATCGCAGCATTAGAGATATCATCATAGCCAAACTGGATATCATAGTTTTGATAATCCACATTGACTTTCTGCATCAGACTTGTCATCTTCTGATAGGGAAAGATGACAAAGAAATCACAGGTTTCATTTTCCTTTTTTGTCTGCGAAAGACTTTCTATCAATTTATCATCCGCATCATCTAAAAAGACAAGGAAGGAAGAACGGTCTTTTTCATCCTGCAAAGCTGGAGAATAGACAATCTCTTCATGGTGGAAGGAAGTAAAGGTAAATTCGTTGGTGGATTTACCATTGACCTTATTATCGCTTACTTCTACCGGCTTCTTTTCACCAGAAAAGAAATTGAAGTAGATCAATGAACCAAGAAGGGTGACACCCATCAATGAATAAAGGATGGGCCAAGTTAAATTCTTCTTATTCATGCTTTTCTCCTTCCATGGTAGAAAGAGTCTTACTATCTTCTAAATTTTCTTTATGATAGCCAGGGAAGATATAGGCTAAAGAACCTTTAAAATGAATGGCCTTGACTGGACAAGAGGGAATACATTTACCACACTGGATACATTCATGATCGCCCACTTCTTTGACATCCATATTGCACTGCTTGACGCAGATGCCACACTTGGTGCATTTCTTCTCATCAACACCAATGCCGACAAGATTCAGCTTGTTGAAGAAAGAATAAATCGCTCCAAGAGGACAGATAAAACGGCAAAATGGTCTAAACATCAAAACCGACATCACCAAAAAGAAAACCATAACCATGGATTTCCAGGTAAATAAAGCCCCCAGCATCTCAAGAAGACTCTCATTATTCGGATTGAGAAGAAGTCCATAGGCACCACCAAAAGTACCAGCAGGACAGATATATTTACAAAAAGCCGGAACAGCGATGTTCTGATAGCCATAAATCAAAGGAAGAATGATGACTAAGACAACTAGAAGAACATATTTCAGATAGGATAAGGCATACGTGAATTTGCTCTTGGTGATCTTAAACGTCTTGATCTTAAATAATAGATCCTGAAGAAGACCAAAAGGACATAGCCAGCCACAAATAGTTCTTCCAAAAATCAACCCATAAAGAAGGAGAATACCAAGAACATAGAAGGCTGTGGAATGATTTGCTCCGGATAAGGCGTTCTGTAAGGAACCAAGTGGACAAGCACCAATAGCACCAGGACAGGAATAACAATTCATACCTGGAACACAGATTGCCTTACTTGCACCCTTATAGATATTGCCAGTGATATAACCTTTTAAATTGGCATTGTAAAGAAGAGCAGCAAATACCTGCACGATACGTCGACGATTGGGGATGTGGTTTTTTATCCATAACCACGTTTTAGAAAACACATTTTGCATATTATCCAAGTCCAATGCACTCAGTGCAGATGTTGATTGCCTTATTTAAAACTTCACTTACTTCACCAGAAAGGGCACCGATGAT
>OMRU01000241.1 GCA_900313465.1 uncultured Clostridia bacterium | reverse complement strand
ACAACTTCAAACCGAGATGTTCAGGATCCCATTTTTCACCGCGGTCATAGTTGATTTCGGTATCTGGACCACATGGACCTTCACCGATTTCCCAGAAGTTGTGGACAGAAGGAATCATGTTTTCTTCTGGAATACCACACTTGACCCATAAATCATGGGTTTCTTTATCATCAGGATAATAAGTGATGTAGAGCTTATGTGGATCTAAAGCGAAATACTTTTCGCCGCATAAAAGTTCATAAGCCCACGGGATGACTTCATTGCGGAAATAATCACCGATAGAGAAGTTACCCATCATTTCAAAGAAGGTGTGATGACGGGCAGTATGTCCGACATTATCGATATCGTTGGTACGAATACACTTCTGAGCGTTGGTGATTCTTCTATGCTTTGGGGTAAGAGTACCATCAAAGTATTTCTTCAAAGCAGCAACACCGGCGTTGATCCAAAGCAAGGTTGGGTCATTGTTTGGAACCAGGGAAGCACTCGGTTCGATATAGTGGCCGTGGTCTTTAAAGAAGTTAAGCCAGGTGTCACGGATTTCATCACTTGTCATGTAACGCATAATCTAATTCTCCTAAATTTATATATTTTATATATAAGCCGTTTTATTATACTCTTTGATTTTTCAAATAGATAACAATACTTTCAGAATTTCTTTTTTTCTGAGAAAAGGAATGTTTTTTTCTTCAAAAGTGTCGAATTTATAATTCGTTGTAGGTTTTTTCGTCCACCTCATTTGGAAAATCAAGATAGATTTCTTCAATGTTTTCTTCCACAAAGATATCTTCCTCAACCATGAACATCTGGAACTGTCCAATCTCGTCTAATTCAGATTCCTCCTGAACAAGCTGCATCAAGTTCTTACAGGCAATATACAAAGAACGCTTATCGCTTTTATTGACCTGGACATTGACCGCTTCAAAGTATGCTTCTTCATATTCTTTTGAGGCGATGCCAGGAAGTTTTAAACCTCCATAAACAACATTATCTAACTGGGAAAAGATCATATCGATGGATTGACGCGAAGCCTTAGCTAACTTATTTAATTCATCAAGATAAGTTCCCTTTTTGAACTCATTCCAGGTAGGAACGCCATCCTTGATCGGATAGAAATAGAAGTAATAATCTCCTTCTTTGTTCTTACCGATCTCTTTGATGTGATCGATATCTAAAGATAGATATTCGGCCGTCTTTCGGATGGTGGCATCAACCACATTGGCAGGAAGGCTTCTCTTCTCGATATATTCTCTTTGAACGTTCTCCAGACCAAAAGTATCCTGACTTGACAGGGTGACAAACCCACATTTCGATAAATATAACTTTGCTTTCAGAACAGCGTTTTTATCTGCGCTTCTCAATAAGATGGTGAAGTGATCATCTAAAAGAGTAGAAAATAACTGATACTGATCCGCTGAAGCGGCAATCTCTTTAACCGAGAGAGTCTTGAAATCAGGATTATATTTTCTCATCTCCTCTTCAATATCATGAAATGAGATTGCAACAAGTTCTTTTTTATCAGCCATATGACTTACCACCTTTCTGATTTTACTAGTTTAATAAATTTTCAAAAAATTTTATATAAAAATGACTCACTTTTCTCCATATATTAGTGGAGGAAATTGCACTATGGCATTTATCAACAAAGCAGAAGTGACGTTGTTATGTAAAAGTATCAAAGACAATAAGAGGGTGAAAGCCTCCTCTTGTCCGCAACTGTTAGGTTACTATCAAGAGGTAATAAAGCACTTTAACGAAAAGATGGAAAACGAAAGTGTCTACAACTTAAGTCAAATCATCAATGGTATTGACCATCTATTAGAAAATAAAGAATTAAAACCTTTTGGTGGGGATTGTCCGAGAGGAAGTATCCTCTTAGTGGATTGTGGATTTGATAACTTCGGATATGAATTCTCCTATATTCATCCTTGTGTGGTATTAGCCCAGACTCACTACAACATCTATATTGCACCTTGTTCGAGCAAGAAATATAACACCAATCATCCAGAGATCTTGAATGTCGATTCTTCTGAAGGATTCAGTTGTAACACCGCGATTATCATGAATGCGATTAGATGGTGTGCAAAAGATAGAGCTGTGGCCATGCTTGGCACCACCACAAAGAAAGTCCTAGATGACATTGAGACGTATCTTTTAGAACACAACCACAAATTCAAAAACATGATGAAAGAGA
>OMRU01000130.1 GCA_900313465.1 uncultured Clostridia bacterium | reverse complement strand
AGAAGCTGTACTCCAGGCCGGCGGAGAAGTGATCGGCATAGAACCCGGCTTTTTCGTTGATACCTGCCTTCAGCATGACGGGATCACGGAGCTGATCGTCACTGAGACCATGGCGGAGAGAAAGGCCAAACTGATCGAGCAGGGAGACGTATATATTGCATTTCCGGGAGGAACAGGAACTCTCGAGGAGATCTCGGAAGTCATGTCACAGATCAGGCTGGGGCAGAATAATAAGCCATGCATGATCCTGAATATAGACGGCTATTATGAACCGCTGAGAGACCTTCTGGACCATATGGTCCGGGAAGGATTTCTGGATAAGGAGAGCCGGGACAAATTCCTGTTTCCGGAAGATATAGAGAGTATTTCACACTTATTAGGGTGACTTCCCGTTTTCGGCCGTTGGAAAGGAGAGCACGGATGGATAAGAGAACAAAGAAAGAGCTTGAGAGGATCACAGCGATCTCAAATGCGGAGAGAGATCTGTTGAAAGGCCTTTACGCTGATATGTTCGGATCTTCTTCAGGCACTCATAAGAAAAGCGACACTTCCAAACAGAAGTCTTCCTCTAAAGAACCCAGTGCGGCGGATCTTCTTGATGAGGCGAGAAGAAAGCGCTCTGATCCCATGGAGGACGCCAGAAGGGCTCTCAAGGAAGCGGAAGATCTCGTCTTCAAGGTCAGAAGTGAATTCACCGTTGATGATATCCTTTATCTTTCTTCCACTGGCAGAGTCTCACCACTTGTTGCCAAGATTGCCAATCTTTTACGCATCAAGGTCATGCTTAAAGGCAGCAATGAATCCACTATTGAACTGACTAAGAAAGTTCATGGTCGTAAAATCGCCATCAAGTCTTTGATCAACACCTGCTTAGAAAAGATTGTCGACAAGAATCAGACCATCTATATCACGCATTGTGATTGTGAAGAAGATGCTCTCAGCGTCAAGAACGGCTTGATGGAAGGTGGCATCAATCATATCGAAGTCTATCCTTATGATTTGATCACCGGTAGCCATGTCGGCCCAGGTTGTGTCGCTCTCTTCTACATCGGCGAAAACAGAGACTAATTGAGCTTTAAAAAAACCACCGTAGGGTGGTTTTTTACTTGCTATTATTATCTTTCTCCACGAGTTTGATAGCAGCGTGCTGAGCATCTGAACCTTGATAGTTTTCAATGACAATACGTTTAAATGGAATGCTGATATCATTGGCTCGATAAGCTAATAACATCTTTTCTCTGATATCATAGAATACATCCCAATAATCCACTCTCTTGGTATAGCAGATTGCTCTCATGGTAATAGAGAATTCTGCCAAGTTATAAACAGCAACAATTGGAGTAGGATTCTTTAAGATACGCTTATCTGAGGCGATAACATCCTGCATGACTTTCTTACACTGCTTGACATCCGTCGAGTAATCAACATCAATATCGACAGTAAGACGTCTTGTCGGATTGGTGGAATAGTTTGTTACCACGCCTTGTAAGACCTGGTTATTGGGGATGACGACATGCTGATTTTCAAATGTTTCTAAAGTAGAAGCGATTAGACCAACAGAGGAGACCGTACCTTCACAGGTTCCATTGCTCGAATCAATACGGATATAATCGCCAGTTCTGAAGTGTTTGCTTCTTAATAAGACAACACCACTGGCAACTGCTGAAATCAAATCCTGAAGAGATAAACCGATAGCGACAGTGGCCGAAGAGATAACCGTAGCCATCGAAGTCATATCCACACCAAGAATCAACAAGAAGAACACCACTAAGACAATGTTTAATACCAGATTCAAAGCGGCAGCCACAAAGGTCTTCACGGAGACATCAATGCCGACCTGGGATTTGATACCAGATGCTCTTCTGAAGATGCGCATAAATAGCTTGATGAGATATTTACCGACAATCAGAAGGATTAAAGCGATGATGATCCTGGTTAACAGGTTCATACTTGCCCCTTCGGGTGTTTCGATTAACCATTGGTGAAGGCTAGCACCCATCTCAGCCCACCAATTTACAAAGTTTTTCCAAAATTCTTCCATAACATTGATATTTTATCAATAATTTTTAGATAGTAAAGAGAAACAAGGTATTAATGTACATGGATTTAGAATTAATTATGATTAATAACATTTGTTCTTTATGTTATGATAAATCAAATAGACAAAGAGGTTTCTATGAACAAAATCTTAAAGAAAATTTTAATCATTACTGGTGTAGCTCTTTCTGTCGTCGTCCTTTTTGCAGGTGGGTATGTCGGTTATGTCTACTTTTCCTATTCTCGTATCGGTGATAAGAAGCTTGATATTGATTCTAAAGTAACCAAGACAAGCCTCTCCACGAGTGAAGAATATAAGGCTTTATCTTATAACATTGGATTTGGTGCCTACTCTCAGGATTTCACTTTCTTCATGGATGAAGGCTATGATGAAAATGGTGAAAAGACCTGTGGACATTATGGTAAAGCCAAGAGTAAAGAAGAGGTCGAATTCAATATCAATGGTGCCATTAAAGCAGTCAAGGATGAAAATCCCGACTTCATTTGTTTACAAGAAGTTGACACCAATTCTGACCGCTCCCATCACATCAATCAGGATGAATTATTTACCAAGAACTTTGAAGAATATGACCATACACACTGTGTCAACTTCAACTCCGCTTTCTTCCCTGTTCCACTTTATGACATGCATGGCGCATCTAAATCTGGTATGACTACCTATAGCAAAGTCAAGATCAACCAAGCCAATCGAGTGGAGTACACCATCAGCGACAGCTTTTCGAAATTCTTTGACCTTGATAGATGCTTCTCTTATCACGTCATGGATGTAGAAAATGGCAAGAAGTTCTATTTAGTCAACTCTCATATGTCCGCCTATGATGAAGGTGGTGTTATCAGAGCCAAGCAGTTAAAGCAACTCAATGATTTCTTAGAATCCGTCAAAGGCGAGTATGTTGTCATCTGTGGTGATTATAATCACGACTTATTAACCTTTAATCCCGATTATTCCTATAACAAAGAAAACCGTCCTTATAATGCGACGTTAAGAAATCCGGATTGGTTAAACGACTTCTTTAATGATAAGGGAGAGAGTCCACTCATCGAGGGCTATAAGGTCATCTGCAGCGATAATTCTCCAAGTTGTCGAAACAACGATATTGAATGGATTCAGGATAAAACCTTTGTCTGTACGGTTGATGGCTTTATTATCTCTGAGAATATTGAAGTAGTGGAACATCACACCATTTTGACCAAGGATGGAAATAAGCACCTCGATGGCTTTGCCTATTCCGATCATGAGCCAACGGAGATGACTTTCCGTTTAAAATAACTTTAACGAAAGCAGGAGCTACATTGCTGTAGCTCCTGTTTTTAGTCTTCGATTTTTTCGAACATGTCTTTGGAGACGCCGCAGGTTGGGCAAACCCAATCTTCAGGAATGTCTTCAAAGGCAGTGCCAGCGGCAATACCGCCATCGGGATCACCGACTTCAGGATCATAAATGAATCCACAAACGGTACAACGATACTTAGCCATAGATATGCTCCTTTCCTTTTGCGTTATCTATAGTTACATTATACCCTATATTGCATCAGGAAAACAAACCTTTTCAAGGTTGCATAAAGGTTCTTAAAGGGGATATTATCATCAACGAATTAATTGATTTGAATTTCTTGATTGGTACCAAGTACTTTTTTCACCGTATACATCAAATCAGTATCCTGTATATCGGTCAATCGATAGCAGATATAGACAGAACGGGAATTCTTATAAACATCTTCATAATTC
>OMRU01000073.1 GCA_900313465.1 uncultured Clostridia bacterium | reverse complement strand
TTATCTCTTGCGATTGGTATTGCCATTCAGAATGTTCCTGAAGGTGCGGCTGTTTCTATCCCGATGTTCTCGGATGGTCTAAGCAAGCATAAGAGTTTCCTTTTTGGTGCCGCTTCTGGTTTTGTTGAACCTTTGTTTGGTCTAATTGGTTTATTCTTAGCCCAGCTTGCCTTTATCACCCCTTGGCTTCTTGCCATATCCGCTGGCGCCATGATCTATGTCACCTTGGATGAACTGTTACCAGAATCGAGAAAAGGTGGCTATGAGCATTATGGCCTATGGTCTTTCATGCTGGGTTTTGTTGTCATGATGGCCTTAGAAATTCTTCTTTAGAATCGGGGTAAGTTTTTGATAAGCGAACAAAGAGATTTCTTTCACGGAATCTCTTTTTCTATCGTTGACCCAATCCATGATCAACACTTCAATGCCGGATAACCAGCACATTCTTTTTCTTCTTTCTTCTCTTTCCACCTGCTTTAGACGCAAGGAATAATACGCCTGCATGATCGGACGATACTGAAACCCGGCGTTGACATAGATCTTTAACATATCCATCTTGTCTTCTAAAGCACTAAATAGTCTTTCATAGAAATCCAGATTCAGATTCTTGATATCAAACATGATGTCGTTATCCTTAACGACCTCTTTGTTGATTTCTAATAGGATATGATCAAAGATATCGTTCTTGCTTTTGAAGTGGGAATAAAAGGCGTTTCGACTGACTCCTGCCTTACGACAGATGTCGGTAATGGAGATCTCTTCTAAGTCCTTTTCTTTCATCAACAAAGCCAGAGCCGTCTCAATAGAATGGAGCGTAATTTCTTTTAATTCGTCGTTGTGATTTTGATAAATTTTCTTTGGCATATGACACTTTCTCCTCGTTTGCCATGACCCTTAGGTTTTTAGTGGAAAACATGATATTTTGATGTGGTGACAGTTGTCACCACCCCATTATATCTTAAGGAGACCTCTATGGCAAACTATCGTTTATTAGTCGACTCAAGTTGTTCCATTCCAGAAGAAATTGATAAGAATTATGATTATGGCATGACCAATCTGATCATCCATTTGGATAATAAAGAATATATCGACCGCAAAGAAATCAGCGTCGAAGAGGTATTGTCTATCGCTAGAAAGACAAACACCATTCCTAAGACTTCTACCCAATCTATCGGTGACTTGATGGAAGTCATGAAAAGAGAGCTAGAAGGACACGATCATCTTTTTGTTTTACCGATTTCTTCAAAGACGTCTAGTGAATTTTCCTATATGAATATGGCCGTTATCCAGATGGGACTACAGGATAAAATCACCATCCTTGATTCCTTATCCTTAGTAACGGGTCAAGGTCTTGAAGCCATCGCCATCATGGAAGATTTCAAGAAGAATCTTTCCGTTGAGGAAATCATCGCTAACCATGAAGACAGAGCAAAGAGAGTCATCATGGATTTTGTCGTCGATAACATGACCTGGCTATATAAAGGTGGAAGATGTTCTGGTCTTGCCTATCTTTTTGCCAACACATTCCACATTCATCCTATCATTCATCATAAGGATGGGAAAATGGAAGTCAAAGCCCTGACGAGAGGAAAAGACATCACCAAAGGGGTCAAAAGACTTCTTGAAGAATTCAAAGAGGATTTAAAAAACAACAATATCGATCTCAATTACCCGGTCTTTCTGGCTCAGATTGAATCAGAAGAGCAGATTAAAAAATCCCTTAAGGAACTTCAGCCTCTGATTGGCGATAAGATTATATATTCCACCACCGCCAGTGCCATTATTGTCTGTCATACCGGATGTGAAACATTTGGTATTTCCTACATCTTAAAGAAACCTAGAAACTAGTTTTCTGTTAACCCTTTTTTACCAGGTCATAGTTTTTTATGACCTGGTTTTCCTTTGAAATGATATTCTACGTCTGTCTATTTCATGATATGAATATCATGATTGAGCAACTTTATTTGCAGTAGAGGTCATTTCCCTCTATAATGGAGAGGCTAAAATATAGCATGAAACAATTGTTTCCAAGGAGATTACACTATGGCTATTAACGTTGAACCATACATTGCCGACGAAGATTACGACAACCCTGCAATGGTAACTGATTTCTATGAATTCTCAATGGCGAATTCTCTGTTTTTACATGGCTTTAAGGATACCATCATGGTCTTTGACATGTTCTTCAGAGAAAACCCAGATAACAAAGGTTATTCCATCTCTGCTGGTCAGAGAGCCTTGACCAAGTTCTTGCTTGAATATCATTTTACCGAAAGAGATATCGTCTATCTCAGAACCAAAGGTATGAGTGAGGAATTCCTCACCTATTTGAGAAACTATCACTGGAAAGGTGACATGTATGCCTTAAAAGAAGGCAGTGTCTGCTATCCACAGGTTCCTATGGTTCGTATCGAATGCGACATGGTCGGTGCCATCTTGATTGAAACCTACCTTCTTCAGACCATGAACTTCCACTCTCTTATCGCTACTAAGGCTACTAGAATCTCTGGTCTTGCCACCCACACCCCAAGAAACGTCATGGAATTTGGTACCAGACGTGCTCAGGGTGAATCCGCTGGTAATGAGGGTGCCTATGCGGCCATTCTTGGCGGTTGTATCGGTACTGCTAACTGTCTTGCCGAAATGAAATATGGCAGCGATGTCAAAGCTGTTGGCACCGTCGCTCATTCCTTTATTGAATTCTTCCCAACCGAATATGATGCCTTCAAGGCTTTTGCGGATACTTATCCAAACAATGTCTCTTTGCTTTTGGATACCTATAATGTTTTTGAATCCGGTCTTCCAAACCTCATCAAGCTTGATGACTATCTCATCGAGAAATATCCTGATGATCCAAATAAGAGAGTCAAGTCTGCTCGTGTCGACTCTGGTGACTTAGCCAGAACCTATAAGAGACTAAGAAAAGCCTTAGACAAAGCTGGCAAGTCCTATATCAAACTTGTCGCTTCTAACTCTTTGGATGAAAAGAAGATGGCCGATATGGAAATCTATGAAGGCGCCAAGTTTGATAGCTATGGTGTCGGTGAAAACCTGATTACCTCTGCCACCGACCCAGTCTTTGGTGGTGTCTATAAGCTTGTCGCGGTCAAGAATGCCGATGGCACCTATACGCCAAAGATGAAATGTTCCGATTCTGCCATCAAGGCGATCATCCCTGGTAAGCTCATGGCGTATCGAGTCTATGATGAAGAAGGTAAGGGACAGTGTGATATCATCGCTCTTGATGGTGAGGAAATCAAAGAAGGGCAGCCTTTGAAGATCATCAATTTCGATACCGAAGACTTCCACCGCAGAAGAACCATTGTTCCATTCAAGGTTGAAAAGATCTTAGTTCCTTATATCGTCAATGGTGAACTTGTCGCTACGCTTCCTTCCATCGCCGAAAAGAAGGCCTTTGTCAAAGACCAGTTAGAAAACAAAGTCTGGGAATCCGAACTCAGACCTGAACTTCCCCATAAGCATTATGTCGATTTGACCGAAGCGGTCTACAATTTACGTGAAGACTTATACGCCAAGCTTCACGGCGGAACCATCTAAATGAAAAAAGCTCTCTTTTTCGGTGGCGCTTTTAATCCTTTGACTTTAGCTCACATTCATCTTGTCGATGAAGTGAGAAAGTCTCTTGGTTATGAGTATGTCATCTTTGTTCCCAGCAAGTCAAAGTACATCCTCCATACGGAAGGAAAATCTTTTTCCTACACTGAAAAAGAGAGATTTGATATGTTAAAAGCCACGGCAAAACACTACCCCTGGATGATTGTCTCAGATATTGAGATCAACCAAAAAGAACAATCTCGCACTTACTTCACACTGAGAAAGCTAAAAGAAGAAGGTTATGATTTAAAACTTCTTATGGGCAGTGATTGGTTAGAAGGCTTAGAAAGTAAATGGCTATATATCGATGAAATATTAAAGGAATTTGGTATCATTGTGATGAAAAGAAATCATGATGATATCGCTTCTATCATCAATCAAAGCGATTATCTGAAAAAGAGAAAAGAGCAGTTCCTCTTTATCGATACACCAAAGCTATATCAAAACATCTCTTCAAGCAAGATCAGAGCCTTGCTAGAAGAAAACAAATTAGCAGAAGTAAAACCATTTGTTCCTCAAGAAATCTTACCTTGGTTAGAAAGGAAAAGAGTCAGAATGAAAAACACGTATTTGGAAGTCGGTTGTCTTATTCCATCTTTAAAGATTGGAGATCCAAAATATAACGCTTCTAGCATCATTGAGATGATCAAGAAGAATCAAGATTTATCCTTGCTTGTTTTTCCTGAACTCTGCCTTACTGGTTATACCTGCCAGGATCTATTCTTCCAGGAAGCCTTGCTTGATGAAGCAGAAAAAGAATTATCTAGAATTGCTGAAGCTACTTTAGGATTGAATAACACTGTAGTTGTCGGTTTACCAATCCGTTTTAAAAACAAGCTCTACAATGTTGCCGCTTATCTTTCAAATGGTCGCATTCTTGGTATTGTTCCAAAGATTCATATGCCTACCTATGGTGAATTCTATGAATCGAGATGGTTTGCTTCCGGAAAAGACATCTTTTCTGAAACGTTAGAAACTTCTAGTTTTATTTGCCCATTTGGCTGCAATCTTTTATTTGTCGACCATGAGACAAACGCCATCATCTCAACAGAAATTTGTGAAGACATGTGGGTGGTTAACAAACCTTCAAGAGATGCCATTCTTGCCGGAGCCAATATCATCGTCAATCCAAGCGCATCAAATGAAATTATCGGCAAGAAGGAATATAGAAGAAAGATGGTTACTTTGGCTTCTGGTGAAGGCTATTGCACCTATCTATACGCTTCTTCTAACATGAATGAATCCAGTCAGGATTTAGTCTTCTCAGGACATTGCATGATTGCCAATAACGGTCGACTTCTTAACGAGATGATCTTCCCTGAGGAAAACAGTGTTATCAAAGCCATCGTCGATTTAGAAGAGAATTCCTATAACCGTCTCCATCAGTCTACTTTTGTCAATGAAGGAAA
>OMRU01000157.1 GCA_900313465.1 uncultured Clostridia bacterium | reverse complement strand
CCACGAAGAGCGTGTCGCCCTGAATATCACGGAAGGCCATCAACGTATCATTACCCGATAGTAAGAGAAGTGGCTAAATGGATTGGTGCCAAACTGACCAAGGAATCGTTTGCCAAGTCCGCCTCCAAGGCCGTGCCCATCCTCGGTGCCGTTGTCTCAGGCTCATTGACCGCCGTCTCCTATCGCACAATGGCCCTGAGGCTGATGGAAGAGCTAAAGCAAGAAAACAACTATTAATTTATCGACGAATGTTTAGAAGGACAAAGATTTTCTTTATGATATTTATGTGGTGATATTTTTGGGTGTGCCTATCTATCTTTGCCGGTTCCGTAGACAGCATATTATTTATACAACGTCATCATTATCTTCTTCTTCTTATATCAGTTTGGCGGTATGATGAAGAACAACTCTTCCTCCTTCTTCTCTCAGTCTATCGATGGTGGTACTACTGTTTCTTCCGTTATCAATACTGTTGGTGCTATTCCAACTGCGTTAGGTATGGTCGCTATCTTCCCATTATCTAAGAAGTTTGGCAAAGCCAAGTGTATCTTAGTTGGTGGTATTGTTGCTGCTGTTATGGGTTGTATCGGTTTTGCCACTCTTCCAATGAATGGTACTACTGATATCGGTGCTATCACTGCTGTTTCTGTTCTTGCCTTCTGCTTAAAGGCTTTAGGTACTGTCCCAGCCATGTATATTTCCATGGCTTTGATGGCTGATGTTCTCGAACACCAGGAAGCTGTCTCTGGCGTTCGTACTGATGGTTTCACTATGGCTGTCTATGGTTCTATCATGGTTGCCATGGCTGGTATCACCAATGGTATCATTGCTGGTTTGAACATTGCTATGCCAAACAATAGACCTCTCAATACCTTCTTATTCTTCGGTGTTGAATCTATTGCTTACTTGGTCATTGCCCTCATGTTCATCTTCATGAAGGTCGAAAAGTTCTCCAAGGCTGACCACGCTGCTATCATCGAAGACCAGAAGGCTCAGGTCTTAGCTGAAGGTGGTACCTGGATTGAACCAGAAGAAAGAGCTAAGATGGAAGAAGAAGAAAATGCTAGATTAGTCGAAGCCGCTCGTATCGAAGAACTCAAGAATCACTGCGCTAAGCAGAATCTCAACTTCGATGAAGAAGAGGCTAAGTATCAGGCTAAGAAGGCTGAAGCCGATAAGGCTGCTGCCGAAAAGAAAGCCGAAGCCGATGCTAAGAAGGCTGCCAAAGAAGCCGAAAAGAAAGCTGCTTGGGATGCTTTACCAGCCGAAAAGAAGGCTGCTATTGAAGCCAAGAGAGCTGCTAAGGCTGAAAAGAAGGCCGCTGAAGAAGCTCAGGCTGCTGAAGAACTTGCTGCTATCCGTGCTGCTTACGCCGCTAGCAAGAACGCTTAATCATCTTAATAAAATAAAATTGTCCCGTTTCCTCGTGAAACGGGACTTTTAAAATGAAAAAGTCAGGTGCTGGACCTGACTTTATTGGATTTAGTATTTATAGAAACCTTCACCAGCAGCTTTACCAAGTTTGCCTTGATCAATCTTTTCCTTAAGCATGCTGGCAATCGCCTTGAAGTTATAAGGAAGCATCATCTTCTTTAATAATGGTTTGATAAGACCAGGAACTTTCTGGTATTTTTCAATGATGTTATAAGCAGTGGTCAAACCGACAACGTCGATGATTTCAAATGGACCTCTTGGAGCGCCAGTACCAAGTTTCCAGGCTTTGTCTACACTGGCTGGGTCAGAGACACCATTGGCGACAAGATCCATACCGCAAAGAAGGAATGGAACAAGCAAGGAATTGAGAAGGTAACCGCCCTTTTCCTTTAAGACAGGAACAGGAATCATAGAGATTTCTCTCGCAAATTCCATGACATCCGCAAAGACATTTGGATCAGTTAATTCCTGGGCCATGACTTCGGCTAAGTTCTGCTTCCAGATGTGATTTGCAAAATGTAAGGAGCAATACTTTTCTGGACGGCCAGTGAACTTGGCAAAAGTGGATGGTAAGAGAGTAGAAGAATTAGTGACAATCACGGTCTTTTCCTTGAGGACTGGAGCTAACTTCTTATAGAAAGCAATCTTTTCATCGGTTAACTCTGCCATGGATTCGATGATCAAGTCAGCATCTTCACAAGCCTTGGCTAAGTCTAATTCCAACTTGATATTCTTGTAGGCATTTTCTGACTGCTGCAAGCATTTCTTGGCGTTAAAATGTTCTTCATCTTCAGCAAGACCTCTGCACCAATTAGCAGGAGTTTTGCCTTCTTTAGAATCCATCAATTCAATGGCTTTACGGTATTCTTCTCTTAAGGCATCTAATTTTGGTTGGGTTCTCTTGATACTGCCTTCGCTTCTCAACCAAATCGTAACATCCTTACCAGCATAGGCGGACTGATAAGCAATCTGACTACCTAAGACACCACCACCGGCAACAACAATTTTTTGGAAATTCATGTATAAATACCTCGTTAGAATAATTATAATGAAATTTCTAAATCAGTTCAATTAAAATGAAAGCGGTTATCAAAGATTTGATATTTGTTACCAATAGTTATTATCATTTTACCATTCTTAAAGAAAAAGTGGTTGAGCGATTAACTCAACCACTATGATTCATCGATAGATGATTATTCAAATTCAGGCCAGACAAAGGTGCAATTGAGATCTTTTTCACCATTGTCAATCAAGATATCCTGACCAGAGCACGACTTATTGATAACCGTCAGGAAGTAAACCCATTGAGAAACTTCTTCTACACTCATCCATTTCTTCAAAGGAGTGACTTTCATGATGTCAGCAAAGAGCTTTTCATCCTTCATGACGTCATCATTAAGAGAAGTGATGACACCACCAAGAGAAATGGAATTACAAGTGGCCTTATATTTCTTGGCTAAGCGCCAGGCAACATTCTTCATGTAGGATAATAGACCGCCTTTGGAAGCGGAATAAGCAGCAAATTCAAATCCGGTATGAGCGGAAGAAGACGCGTTGATCAAAACCGACTTGATCTTATCCTGGAAGGCATATTTCTCAATGACATTCATGCTGCCGACAAGATTGACAGCAATATCATCTTCACCATTCTGGACACCGGCATTAGAAAAGATTATCTCAACATCCTTGATTTCAGGAAGGTTATCCTTATCTCTGACATCAACGACATAGTGATGATATTTTTCATTCTGGATACTAGATTCCTTGATGTCGATACCACTTACTTCATATCCCATC
>OMRU01000129.1 GCA_900313465.1 uncultured Clostridia bacterium | reverse complement strand
ATTTTGAAAATTTTTTCTTGTATTGCATAAAATTACGTTTATAATAATTAAGCCGCTTTTCTGGTGTTGGGCACGATCCTCGAAATTCACCTAACGCTGGGCTTACGGTAGAAAGAAAACGAGGTATTTGTTTATGGCTCTTACTAAAGAAGAAAAGACTAAGGTTATCACCGATAGTCGCAGAGACGAGAAGGACACTGGTTCTGTTGAAGTCCAGGTTGCCATCCTTACTGAACAGATCAAGAAGTTAACGGTTCACATGACCATTAACAAGCATGACTATTCTTCCAAGCGTGGTATGGACATCAAGATCGCCAGAAGAAAGAACCTTCTTGCTTATCTTAAGAGAACTGATGCTGCTAAGTACGAAGCTTTGGTTGCCAAGCTTGGTCTTAAGAAGTAATCAACTAAACAAGTCAACAAAGCTCCCCTCGGGGAGCTTTTGTCATGTATAATAGATTTATGAATAAAAAGAATGTGGATGTCTTAGTGATCGGTTCTGGGCCTGCTGGTCTTCTTACAAGTATTCTTGCTCAAGAGAAAAGAAAAGTCACCCTGATTGAAAAAACGGCTAAGGAATTTAAACTAGCCAAGCGTATTCTTGTCTCTGGTAATGGAAGAGCTAATTTCTTCAACCAGGATCTTTTAGATGGTAGGATAAAACCAGAATATCTTCCTTTCCTCATGGATGAATCTCATATCTATGCTAAAGATTTTCTCTCCTACTTAGAACAAGAAGGTTTTTCTTATGTCAAGGATGAGAAACTTTTCTATCCTTATTTCAAAAGAAGTGAATGTCTTCATTCTTTTTTGATGGAGAAATGTAAGAAGGTGGATATCCTTCAGGCAAAGGCTATTGAAGTCTATCCAGAGAGAAATGAGATCCTCGTCTTAGAAGAAGAAAATAAGGTCATCTATCACTATCAGGATTTAGTTTTGGCTATCGGTGGAAGAAGCTTTGATCGTAACGATTATGATTATCGCTTACTTGATTCTCTTAAGGTTAGATATCTACCTTATCAATCGATGCTTTGCCCAGTTAGAACAACAGAAAAGATTCCTGCCTATCTAAACAAGAATCGCCTTAAAGGTCTTCTTTCTGTTTATAGTGGAGAAAGAAAGATTTATGAAGAAGAAGGAGAGATTCTTTTTAAGGAAGATGGTCTTTCTGGTATTGCCGTATTTAATTCCACAGTTGCAATATTAAACGAATTAAGAAAGAACAAGAATTCCAATATTCGCTTTGAATTAGATTACACTTCCTTAGAGGGATTTAAGAAGAATACTTCTTTATCTTGCTATCCTTCTTTCTTATTGAAATATCTGAAAGAGAAAAAGATCAAACCTGCCACACCATTAGAATTCCATTTCAAGGAGATGTATTCTTTTAAGGAATCTCAGGCCAGTTATGGCGGAATTCTTCTTGATGAAGTCGATATGAAAACACTATCTTTAATAAAATACCCCCATATTTACACTCTTGGCGAAATGTTGAATGTAAATTTGATTTGTGGTGGGTATAATATGGGTATCAGTTTTATCCAAGGATATAGAGTAGGGAAACACTTAGGAGAGTCATATGGTATTTGAAGCAGATCAGGATGTCGGGATTATCTTTGATAATCAAATCGCGAAACGCAACGCCAATGTCGATGAATTCGATATTGAGCGTATTTATCGTGCCGCCATTGAACTGACCAAGAATTCCAAGATAGAGAAGAATCTATCCGATACGGATAAGAAACACGCCTTATCCCAGTTGGTGGATTTCTGCATCGGTGAATGGAACTTCCATAAACAGTATGAACCAGAGAATTCCACCAAGATCGACTATAATGATATGGGTGCTAAGGCAGCCAGAAAATATCTTTCTCATCGTGAAAACGAAATCAGAAATGAAACCACCAGCGATAACTCCTATCCTTATTATGATCCTTTGATTGCCACCCTTACTGCCGCCAGTATGGTCTTTGAGAAAATCAATCGTCCGATGACCAAATTTGATCCTGGCTATTCCTTGATGAACGATTTATTTGAAACCTTGTTCAGAAAGATTCAGGGTGCGGCTAAGATGCTCGAACTTGGACTATATCCAGACGCCTTTGTCTCCTGGAGAACCATTCATGAAAGTGAATGTATCATCCAGTTGTTGATTTCAGGCGGAGATAGAACTCGTGAATCCTATGTCAATCATATCGCCTATAACAACTATTTCAGAAATCCGCTTGGTCTCTATACCACCGAACAGCTCGATGCGGCTTTTGCCGTCATCAAATCGGAGATGAAGTCCCATGGCTTGAAAAGTAAGGACATGAAGAAGTTCATCGAATATGGATGGCTTTATGATCATCCTGACTGGAATGATGAGGATAAGACTGCCAAACTCAATTTCCGCGATGGCGTGGAAAGAGTAGCTAAGCATACTGAATATGCCAAGATCTATGAACTTTCTAGTGAGATCACCCATTCCAGCGCGGTGTTTTTCTATGCCAATGATGAATCCTGTAAGGATATTGCCTTCCACATGATATATCAGAGCTGTGAGAGAATCTTCTGGATGTATCATGACTACATGATCAATTATTTCAAAGTGAACCCCAATGATGACAAATTGGTCAAAGAAGCGATTTCGGACGTCTCTTTGATTTCCCGTAAGATTTATTCCGAAGATGACTTTTTAGAAGAAGAAACCATTAATCACAAAGAAGAAAATCCATTATGAGTAGAAGAATAACAAAGACCACCTGCCTTGATTTAGACGATTTTGGAAAAGGTATTGTTCGTATCGATGATACGACTTGCTTTATCGATAATTTATTACCTGGCGAACAAGCCGATATTGAGACGGATTTCAAGTATGGAAAATTAGCTAAGGCAAAAGCCATCAATCGCTATAATGATTCTCCTGACCGCGTCCATCCTGAGTGCAAATATTATCCGAACTGCGGCGGATGCCAACTGATGCATCTCAGCTATGAAAAACAGTTAGAATACAAGACCAAGAAGGTCAAAGAGCTTTTACATAAATTTGCTAAGCTTGATGTGGAAGTTTATCCCTGTATCGGACTTGAAAATCCAACCAGATTTCGTAACAAGGTTCAAAAACCCGTTCGCTTTGATAACAAGAAAAAGAAGATCAAAGCCGGTTTTTATCAATCCGGAACTCATAATCTTATCGGGGTTGAAGACTGTCTTATGGAGACTCCTCTTTCCAATAAGATTTCTAATCTCATAGTTTCCTTATTTGAAAAATATCATTTCACTCCCTATCACGAAGATGCACAGTTTGGTTTAATCAGACATATCTTAATTAAGACTAACACCAATCAGGATCAGGCCTTAGTCACCTTGATTGTCACCAGAAGCGACATCAAGGGAATCAAGGACTTTGCCAAAGAACTGATGAAGAAGATTCCTCAGGTCGTCGGTGTTGTTTTAAATATCAACACCCGTAAGACCAATGTCATCTTAGGTGAAAAGGATGTTCCTGTTTTTGGTCACACCAAGATTCAGGACATGATCTTTGATAAGAAGTTCTTGATTTCCACGCAGTCTTTCTATCAGGTTAATTCTCATCAGATTGAGACACTATATGGTAAAGCAATTGAATTTGCGCAATTAAAAAAGACAGATTCTCTTTTAGATGCTTATTGTGGAACTGGTACGATTGGTCTATGTTGTGCCGATAAGGTAAAGGATGTTCTTGGCGTAGAAATCGTTGCCGATGCGGTTCATGACGCTATCCTTAATGCCAAGATCAACAATTTAAGCAACGCTCATTTCATCAAAGGTGACGCCACCAAA
>OMRU01000053.1:461-6315 GCA_900313465.1 uncultured Clostridia bacterium | reverse complement strand
AAATATCAAAGGAAAAGATTGTCTGATACTGGGAACTGGTGGAACAAGTAAGACAGCTGAATATGTTTTAAAAAGCCTTCAGGCAAGAAGTATTGTCAAAGTAAGCCACTCAGGAAAAAGTGGCTCTTTAAGCTATCAGGATCTGAAAAAAGAAGGAAAAAGATTCCAGGTCATCATCAACACCACCCCCATTGGTATGTATCCTCATAATGAACAATCCTTAATCAACTTCTTTTATTTTCCTAATGTCGAAGCGGTTGTTGATGTCATCTATAATCCTTTAAGAACCATTTTGATATCAGAAGCCAAACAAAGAGGAATCAAATACGCCACGGGCCTATATATGCTTGTCTCGCAAGGAATCAAGACATATGAACTATTTACCGGTGAACAAGTAAGTGAGAATATCGTTCCTTCTATCATCAGAGATTTAGAGATTCAAAAAGAGAATATCATTCTTATTGGTATGCCTCAAGCTGGTAAGACGAGTCTTGCTAAGAGGATCGCTTCAATTTCTGATTTCAAGTTCATCGATACCGATGAAGAAATTGAAAAGTTCCTCAATATGAAGATCAAGGATTATTTTCTTGATCATAGCATTGCCGAATTCAGAGCCGTTGAAGAACAAGTGATCTCTAAAATTTCTTTAAACACTCACCATGTCATCGCAGTAGGTTCAGGAGCGGTCTTAAGAGATAGAAATATCTCCAGACTAAAACAAAACGGTGTCATCTTCTTTGTGGATCGACCTCTAAGTGTATTAAAACCAAACTTGGATAAACCAAATACTGATAACATGAAAAAGATTGAACAGCTCTATCAAGAGCGCTATCATCTTTATCTGAGTTATGCTGATTTCCATATCACGGGAAATCAAAACGAACTTGATGATGCAAATAGGATTTTAAAATCTTATCCTAGTAGCATCATTCTTTAGAAAGGAACAAATATGAAAAAGTCTATCTGTCTATTGCCTTTATGTCTTCTTTTGATCGGTTGCCAAGAGACTCCTATCTCTTCAATTAGTGAATCAGCTTCAAGTGAAGCAAGTTCATCCATTACTGAAACAAACATTTCTTCTAGTTTAGAAGATTCTTCTGTTGTGGAAGAAGTCTCTTCTATTGAAAGTACAATTGAACATAAGACTTACATTTTAGAAGTCAGCGACTTTCCTTTAAATGACAAAGGCGGTTATCCTGAAGATTCTACCATCACTTCTAAAGATGGCTTAAGCTATTATATTCATCACTGCATGCAAGGTGGTGGCGATAATGCTAACACCATCCAGATGAGAAAAGAAGATTCTTATTTCTATAGCAATACTGCTTTAAAAGGTAGTCTTACCTTTACCATTAAGCGCAAGATTGTGGAATACAATGGTTCTGATGTCACTGGTGTTCCTTCTTTATATGTCGGAAGTGAAAAGCATCCTAGTGAAGATAAAGTCACGTTGACAGAAACTGTTTCTGAAGATGGCTTAACCAAGACCTTTACAGCTGATATTGATGGCTATTTCACCCTAGCTGATGAATCTAGCTATGCCATGTATCTTACTAGCTTTACTATTGAATGCTAAAAAAAGTAGAGAAAAAGTTATTGTTATGATAAATTATTGATAGTAAAAGACGGGCTCCAACTCCCTGTGTTTTACTAGATATCTTGTCCCTGGACCGCTAATTCAGGGATTTTTTAATTTTCGCATAGAAAAAGGCTATCTATTTCATAGCAATGAAGAGATAGCCTATAAATTAAGTTATTTGATGACGATAGAAACAATCTTGTTCTTGACGACGATGATCTTCTTGATCTCATGACCCTCAGTAGCCATGACCACTCTATCTAAGTTAAGAGCCTGTTTCTTGAGGTCTTCTAATTCTTCATCAGAAGCATCCTTCTTGAATTCAATGGTACCCTTTAACTTGCCGTTGACCTGAATGGCATAGACCACAGGCTGAGCCTGCAAAGCAGAATCATCCACACTTGGCCATTTGACAAAGTCGATCAAGCCTTCAAAGCCAAGGAGTGAATATAATTCCTCAGCAAGATGTGGAACGACTGGAGCAAGAAGCTGAGCTAAACCTAATAATACCTTCTTTGGTAAGGATTTAGCCTTATAAAGTTCATTGACCAAGACCATGATCTGAGCAAGACCGGTGTTGAAATGAAGGATTTCAAAGTCTTCGGTGCACTTCTTGATGGTGGAGTTATAGACAAAAGCGCGATCCTTGTTATCTTCATCAGACCACAACTGGCGGTAGTTTTCATCCGCGTAGAGACGGTATACGCGATCTAAGAAGGACTTAGCTGCTCTTGGACCATCATTAGACCAAGGCATAGACTGGTCGACTGGACCCTTGAACATTTCATAGAAACGAAGGGCATCAGCACCAAATTCCTTGATGACATCATCAGGAGAAACGGTGTTACCTAAGGACTTGGACATCTTCTGACCATCGCTACCTAAGATGAGACCCTGATGGAAGAGCTTCTGGAATGGTTCACTAGAAGAGAAGATACCTTCATCATGTAAGAACTTGTGCCAGAAACGAGCGTATAAGAGATGTAAGACGGCGTGTTCGGCACCACCGACATAGACATCGACAGGAAGCCAGTGATCAAGAAGCTTCTTATCACCGATGGCATCCTTGTTGTGTGGATCGATATAACGAGCATAATACCAGCTAGAACCAGCCCACTGTGGCATGGTGTTGGTTTCTCTTAAACCATGTTTTCCATCAATGGTGGTATTTAACCATTCCGTTGCCTTGGAAAGCGGTGGCTGACCATCACCAGTTGGCTTATAATCAGCCATTTCTGGTAAGACTAATGGAAGTTCAGAATAAGGAACAGGTTTTGTTGTACCATCATCCATATGGACGACAGGAATCGGTTCACCCCAATATCTCTGACGGGAGAATAACCAGTCTCTCAACTTGAAGTTGACCTGGTATCTACCTTTGTTGAGCTCAATCAATTTTTCAGTGATGGCTTTCTTAGCCTCAGCATTGTTCATGCCATTGGCAAAGGAAGAATTGATATGTTTACCATCGCCCTCATAAGCGCCTTTAGAGCAATCGCCCTCGATGACCTGGATCATATCGATGTGATGCTTGATGGCAAAGTCATAGTCTCTCTGATCGTGAGTTGGAACGGCCATGACAGCCCCGCTTCCATAAGTGGCTAAGACATAGTCGCCGATATAGATCTTGACTTCCTTGCCGTTGATTGGATTGATGGCATATGAACCGATAAAGACACCAGTCTTCTCTTTCGAACCATCTGTTCTTTCTAAGTCGGACTTGCTAGCGACCTTCTTAAGATAGTCTTCCACATCAGCAAGGCATTCCTTGGTGGTGAGTTCTTTGACTAATGGATGTTCTGGAGCTAAAACGACATAAGTGCAACCAAATAAGGTATCAGCACGGGTGGTGAAGACTTCAATCTTCTTGTCGCTATCTTTGACATCAAAGACACAGACGGTACCTTCGCTTCTACCAATCCAGTTCTTCTGCATGGTAAGGGTGCTAGCTGGCCAGTTGATGGTTGGTAAACCTTCCAATAACTTATCGCCATAAGCGGTGATCTTTAAGACCCACTGCTTCATTGGACGACGTTCGACAGGATAACCACCTCTTTCCGACTTGCCATCGATGACTTCCTCATTGGCAAGAACAGTACCTAAGGCTGGACACCAGTTGACCAAACGATAGTCCTCATAGGCAAGACCCTTGTCGTACATCTTTAAGAAGATATACTGGGTCCACTTATAATAATCAGGATCGGTGGTCTTGATTTCTCTATCCCAATCGTAAGAGAAACCAAGTCTCTTTAACTGGGTACGGAAATTGTCGATGTTCTGATCGGTATAGATGGATGGATTCTTGTTGTTCTTGATGGCAAACTGTTCAGCCGGAAGACCAAAGGCATCATAACCGATTGGATGAAGGACGTTAAAGCCTTGTGCTCTCTTCATTCTGGAAAGGGCATCGGTAGCGGTATAACCTTCGACATGGCCGACATGAAGGCCGACTGCAGAAGGATAGGGGAACATATCAAGAATGTAGAACTTTGGCTTAGAAAAATCATAAGCGTCAGTCTTGTAGGTCTTGTTTTCTTCCCAGACCTTTTCCCATTTTTCTTCAATATTTTTAAATTCGTAACCCATGAAGCTGAATTCTCCTTAATGTTTATAAATAAACTGATATATTATAGACTTTCTTTTCCTATTTATAAAGAAGTCTTGCATGCAAGTTTATAAATCATGGTTCATATGTGTTACTTTCTTTCATGGATCTAAGGTAACTAGTCAAGCGTAAAGATAAATAGGTTTGAAGAAAAGATTTTCATATTTGTTTGAAAATAACACATTTTTTACTTGAATAAAGCGTGGGACTTTGATATATTATTTTTCGCATTGCGTAGCACGCAAGTAGTTATCCGTCCGATGACGCTGACAATAGTAGCCTAGCTATAAAGGTGAACGACGCTCATCCGGGATAAATGGACTTACGCTCATCTCGTTATGCGAAGTAACGGAAAGGAGAATTTAAAATGCGTTACACTGGTCCAGCTTGGAGACAAGCTAGAAGATTAGGCTATTCCGTTTTAGGAAATGGCAAAGAATTAGCCAAGAGACAGACTGTCCCTGGCGTCCACGGCAATGACCGTCCAAAGAAGAAGACTGAATATGGTAAACAGTTAACTGAAAAACAGAAGTTACGTTTCACCTATGGTATGTCCGAAAGACAGTTCAGACGTTTCTTCATGTTAGCTAAGGCTGATAAGGAAAAGAGCACTGGTTTAGCTTTATTCCAGATCCTCGAATCCAGACTTGATAACCTTGTCTACAGACTTGGTTTTGCTACCACCAGAAGACAGGCCAGACAGTTAGTCACTCATGGTCATGTCACTGTCAATGGCAAGAAGGTCGATATCCCATCCTTCTTAGTTTCCGTCAATGATGTCATCTCTTTCAAGGATGCTTCCAAGTCCTTAAAGATCGTTCGTGAAGCTATCGATTCCAAGCCAGCTATCCCAGCTTATGTTTCTGTTGATGCTAACAAGGTCGAAGGTACCTTTGTCAGATTACCAGAAAGATCTGAACTCACCTCTGAAATCGATGAAGCTCAGGTTATTGAATTCTACAACAGAAAGCTCTAATCTATTCCTACTTATGTTTACTTCTAGCGGGGTCTTCCCCGCTAGTTAAATGGCGGTTATGGTGAAGTGGTTAACACATTCGGCTGTGAACCGAAGACGCGCGAGTTCGAACCTCGTTAACCGCCCCATTTAGTTAAAAGAAATGCCCAGAAATGGGCATTTTTTTTGATAGTTCGATTTGCAACTTTTCTAGCATCACCCAACAATGCATCACCACCTTGGTAGAACGGGTGCAAACTAAAATAGACAAAAGAAAACCCATGATCATGGTATAGCCAGTACTTAGGTCAAGAATGATTCTTTCCTAATGCCTAGTAGACTCGAATAAAAAGTATTAAAATAATGATAAGTTTGTTGCTTGATAGTTTGCTACTGTCGCGTTGTCCAGCAAGCAATCCTACAAGGAGATTTCTTAAATATTTTAAGGAGAAATAATCCTTGCTATGTGTCTTGGAAAAGGAATTAATACAAAGTATTAAAGGAGGAATGGTATAAGAATGAATAAATGTTCAATAATATCTTTTATAATAGCGATTGCACTTTGCAGTTGTTCTTCGCCAATTCATAGTGGAGATGACGAACCAGTAATCACTGGAATTTCCGCGAATATTCATCTTCTTTATAACGGAGAAGAAAAACAATGTCCTTACGAAGAACAAGATGGTCAAACCATTTATTACGTGACAACTTTAAA
>OMRU01000053.1:0-452 GCA_900313465.1 uncultured Clostridia bacterium | reverse complement strand
TAAAACAATACACCTTCACCGTTTTTCCTCTCTATATCGGCTCAAAGGCGGTTGCTTATGAAGGAGATGTAGTAACATTTGATGATTGCTATGAAGGAACAAACTCCGCTAGATATGGATCTTTCACGTATATAAACGATGACAAAGAAAACCTCACATATAGTGTTCAATTTACATTGCAAGGTACTTTTGATGTTAATTTTACAATAGGAGGTTTTAAATCCAGCATTAAAATTATCTGCGATAATCAATCGTCTAAATACGAAGATTACCGAGGTGATATCTCTGATATTTATCCTTGGATGAAAGATTTAAACACCGAGAATATCGATAAAGTGCGATTCGAATCAAGCGCGATTGGAATAAAACCTGGTAGTTTAAGAAATGTTAGTTATACAAACGATTTAAACGATATCAAAAACATTGCTAATCTTTTAAACGCAAAAATCATG
>OMRU01000260.1 GCA_900313465.1 uncultured Clostridia bacterium | reverse complement strand
CCGGAGTAAAGTTTTTTGACTTGTTCATTTTGAAGAACAAAAGAGCAGTTCATACTGGAAGAAAAGATTTCTGCAAAACGTTTTTTGCATTGCTCAATCGTCCAAGTTTCTCTCCATGGTTCTTTCTTGAAGGCTAAGACCATGATTTCACCAGCGATAGAGAAATCCTCTTTTGTCATACTTCTCAGGTTATAATTCATGAAAACATTATACCTTTTCCCTGCTAAAATACGAAAGAAGAATTGGTATAATAGACAAGATGAAACAAGCACCATATCAAATACTTTACGAAGATGAGGAAATCCTTGTTGTCTATAAACAACGAGATGTCTTTTCTATCCGCACCAAAGATAAGAAGACTTTTTCCCATAATCTTTATCATTATCTATATCTTTATTTAAAACAAAAAGGTGAGACTCTTTTTGTCGTTCATCGACTTGATTATGAGACAAGCGGTGTCATGATCTTTGCCAAGAACAAGCTGATGAAAGAAAAACTTCAGCATTATTTTGAAGAAAGAAGAGTTGAACGTTATTATGAAGCCGTCGTCAAGGAAAAAATTCCCCTTGGGAAACAATTTGATGTGCTTCAGTACCTCAGCGATGGGGAAAATGGAACCAAGGTTCTTGTCGTCAATCCAAATGAAGGAAAAGATGCTATCACCCACATCCAGGCAAAAAACTATATCAACATCGGGACAGCTTTAAATATCAACATTGAGACAGGTAGAAGAAATCAGATCAGAATTGCCCTTCATTGTCTTGGTTTTACTCTTCTTGGTGATAAACGATATTCTCTTGATGAAAATAAACGCATGTACCTAAACGCCTATGCTTTAATTTTCCCTGTTGATTCAGGCTTAAAGGAAAGAGAATTTATCACCACACCGTTGTGGATTAAAGAATGAGAGCAAATCGCTTTCTATCTTGAAGTCACATCGATAAAATATGTAGGCATAAAATTAGTAGGGAGGACGACAAACATGGAAATCTACGAGAATGAACACTATACAGGGGAAAGAGCCTTATTTCAATTGAAGGATGCACAGGTCAGAAACTGTCTTTTTGATGATGGAGAATCCCCGTTAAAAGAATCGAGAAATCTGAAAATTGACCACGTCACTTTCGGATGGAAATATCCTTTATGGTATGGAAAAAAACATGAAGTGAGAAATTCGACCTTCTTGGAAATGTCGCGCTCTGGTATCTGGTATACGGATGATTCCAAGTTTATCGATTGCCATATCATCGCCCCAAAACTCTTCCGTCGATGTCATAACATCTATTTAGAAAATATCACGTTTGACGATGCCAAAGAGACCTTGTGGAAGTGTAGCAATGTCGAGATGAAGAACGTCAAAGCCAAAGGCGATTATCTAGCGATGAATACTAACGGCTTAAAAGTCGATCATCTAGAACTTGATGGCAACTATTTTGCTGATGGAGCAAGTGATATTGAAGTCACCAATAGCATCCTAAATTCCAAAGACGCCTTCTGGAACTGTAAGAATGTGGTCGTGAAAGATAGTGAAATCAATGGCGAATACTTCGGTTGGAACAGTGAAAATGTCACCCTGATCAACTGCACCATTTCTTCTCATCAGGGTTTCTGCTATATGAAGAATCTCACTTTGATCAACTGTACCATCAAAGATTCTGATTTGGTCTTTGAGTATTGTGAAAACATCGATGCTCAAATTAATTCTTGTATCACCAGCATCAAGAATCCTATCTCTGGTGAAATCAGATGTGAAGGAGTCGCTGAGATGATCAGAGATGATAAAGATATCGATTTAAGCAAGATTCGTGTCCTGATAAAGAAGGAAAATGGTTATGAGCAAATATAATTTTGATGAATTGACCAACAGAAGAAATACCAACTCAGTCAAATGGAACGTCGAAGAAGATAAACTTCCGATGTGGATTGCCGATATGGACTTTAAGACAGCACCGGAGATCAAAGCAGCTTTAGAGGCTAGAGTTGCTTCTGGTATCTATGGTTACACTGAACCTGGTGATGACTGGTATGAGGCTTACATCAATTTCTTTGAAGAAAGACATCATTTCATGATTGCCA
>OMRU01000128.1 GCA_900313465.1 uncultured Clostridia bacterium | reverse complement strand
TGTTCTTTCTATGAGTGTCGATCTTGATAGAAGGAATGTGATGATCTTTAGCATACTGGTAAGCAAACTTTATCAAGGCATCACCCACTTTCTGATGATGGCATTCCTTCTTGACTGCAATGCGGTGGATGACTAAGTCTTTTTCCGTATAGGGAATGACCCATTTGCCTTCGATTTCATCATAGTCCACATTAAAGATGTCATGAACCAAGGCTTCTACGCCGACGAGTTTATCATTGATATAAGCACCATAAAGAAAGCCGTGATCGATATCACTTAAAAGACTATCGGTATTAGGATAACCGTTTTGCCATTGTTTAGAAGTCGTCTTCAACAAGGCTCTTCCTTCTTCGATAATCTCCATGACGGAGGTGATTTCTTCACGATTGACTTTTCTGATTTCCATACCATAACCTCGATTATAAAAAAGACATCTGCCTAATGACAAATGCCTTTCTTTTACTCTTTCAATATGAATAAAATTATACAACCTGATAATAACCAAGAAAAGTGCTACATACAATAAAGCGCTAACTGATTGATTCAATCACGTTAGAAAGCTTCTCAGCCACAATTTTCTGATACTCGATTTCTTCTTTTCGGACTTCTCCTCTTAAGGATTTGACTTCCTCAGGTGACATCACGATAGATTCCTCAGGTGACATCACGATAGATGAAAGCCAAGTAAGCTGATTGCTAGCCTTGATACTTTTGATGGCTACCTGGATATAACTAGGTCCTAAAGACAAGACTTCCAAGGACTTTTTTTCATCAACCATACCTGAGGTAAGAATACCCCAGGTGTCATAAATCGTATCATTGGCTATCGGGCCGATGATGACATCGTAATCAGAAAGGTAGTCTTCTTTAAAGTGTCGATTGTTGAAGATATATTCAAACCATTCTTCATTGCGATCAAAGCGTTTGATCTTCAGACCTTCTTCATTTAATTCATAGATATTCAGTATGGTTTCCTGATCTGGTCTAGTCTTTGCCCACTTCTTGACAAAGTCTTCATCTGGGCTAGTATAGAAGCCTTGGGCAAAATCCGCATTCTTTCTTCCATAGAACACATCAGGATGAATTAGTTTTACAAAACCTACATGAAATAGTTTCATTATTTCTGTCCATCCATATATTCCTGAATGATAGGATAAGTCTTAAGATATGGATCTGTGATCTCTTTTACTTCATTTCCAAATTCTAAAAGATTATTCTCACTTACAGAATATTCTCTCCAGGTAGGAAGAGAAGAAGAATTTGGATTTCCAGTCTTAGCAAAGTTAGACCAATAAGTGACCATCATATCAGAAAGCTTGATATCACTATCATCATAGCGATAAGAATGTTTATCATGTCTGACATTACCATAGGCATAAATCAATTCGCCAGCGTGATAGTTGGAATGATAACGATTCTCTTTGGTAAACTGATAGGAATAGACTTTCACACCGGCATCAAGGGCAATTCTTGACCATTCATGATGAGGATTCATAAACCAGTAGACAGAGATGATTTCATTAAAGGTAGAAAAGGCATCTTCTTTGATTTCTTTTTCATAGACTTGGACAAGTTTATTTGCGATATCTTCGTTGAAGTAATCAGCAAGTCTTTCTTTAATGTTGTCCTTGTTGGTAGGAGAGAACAAGAACTTAGGAACGACAAAGGCATCCGCTTCCTTGACGTTAAAGCCATTGAGGAGGATTTCTTCATTATTGTTCTTTTCTTGATAGACTTCATAAGGTTGTTTTTCTAAGACATAGCCATCAAGAGATACCTGCTGAGGGGCAAAGGAAGTCTTAATCAAGTCTTCCGCTTTGATCTTTCTCATCTCTTGGATAGAAGAACAACGGAATTCATCCATAATCTTCTTATCTAGCTTATAGGCATCATCAAGATTGCGATAGGTGTGAGGTGGATTCTTGATGGCCAAGGAAGAAGATTCACCAATCGCTCTTTTGAAAAGTCCTTTGGCTAAAGGAGAAGTACATAACGCAGAAACACAACTAGAACCTGCTGATTCACCAGCGATGGTGATATTGCTTTTATCACCATGGAAATACTCAGCGTTGTCATTAACCCATTGCAAGGCTTTAATCTGATCTAGTAAGCCATAGTTACCGGTGGTATGATTGCTAGATTCATTTTTCAATTCTTCATTAGCAAAAAAACCAAAGACACCAAGACGATATGCGACATTGATGAAGATGACGCCATGTCTAGCCATCTCCTCTCCATTGTAGTCATCAAAACCGGTGGTGCCAGAAGTTAAAGAACCGCCATGAATATAAAAGAGAATGGGAAGGTTTGTTTCTTCTGTATGTGGTCTCCAGATATTCAGATATAGACAATCCTCAGACATATCCTGTCTAGGGTTCATATGATAATCTGGATACCAACCTTTAGCGGAATAGATATCCACTAAAGTTGACATCACGGCACTGCCATCCTGTTGCATGGCTCGAGGAGCAAAATAAGTACAGTCTTTGACTCCTTGCCAGTTTTCTACATCCTGTGGCTCTTTCCATCTCAAGTCTCCAACAGGAGCCTTAGCATAAGGAATACCGGTGTAGACTTCTACTTTCTGATCTTCGCTATATAAACCTTTGATATCACCATTTTTCAAAGTGAGGGTATCTGTCTCTACTACTTGTGAGTGACTGACACCTCTTTTTCTTTCAATAGCCGGTTTAGAAAAAGATATCAGGATAACACTGACTAGCAAAAAGGAAAAAGAGGGAATCATTCTGAAAAGGAATTTCTTATTTCTCAAAAGGAAACGAAAAATCATGCCGAGAACTAACGCGACAAGTTCTAAAACAAATAAAACCATAGGACCATTGGCTAGATCAAAATAAAAAAGGATAAAAGCCAAAGCCAATAAGGAAATCAAAGGATAGAAAATCCAAAATAAAACAGTCTTTCTCTTTGTCATAAAACCCTCCTACATCAACAACATTATTATATTAATAAAATTGAATCAAACCATAAAGTGATTTGCTCATACTTCTATCATAACATCAAAGAGCGCAAAATTGGTATTTGTTATTTTACATATGTTTAAGTATAATAATTATAGACGCAACGCTACCCAGCGTTCTAATTATCGATTTTCAGCGTCTAAATCTATATCATGATTAAAACAGCAAAGACAAATAGCCATCGCACCAGAATCATCAGAAACACCGCCTATAGTGCTAACTTCATCTATCTGGGTTTACATGTTTTTTATTTGATTCTATTTATCGTCAGTCATCTTTGGGAAATGGTTTATGCCGATATCGCTTTTATCGGAGTCTATTTCTTTTGTTTCTACGTTTTGCAAAAAGCAAAATACTATATCTATGCTCTAATCTGTGGCAATGCCTTTTTAGCCTTTATCAGTATCGCTACTATATATCTAGGTTTTCATTCCGGTTTTCATCTCATCATCATCGGTTTAGCCACCATCGCCTTCTTTACCGCCTACTTCTCTAAAGTTCGTGGTGTGAAAAACCCTTTGATCTGGTCAGCTCTATCTATTGTTGTCTACCTTACACTGTATTTCATCACCAGGTTTGTTAACCCGGTCTATACTATTCCATTCTGGTTAGAGACCACTTTGATGGTCACGAATATCCTGATTTGTTTCTTGATGTTAACCATGTACCTTACTATCTTCTTGAAATATGCCTTCTTCCTAGAAAAAAAGATCATGAACGAATCGAGAACAGACGAATTGACTCAGATCAACAATCGCTATGCTTTATACGATCATCTTGAAAGCGTGGATAATAAAACCAATCTCTTCTTAGCCATCTTTGATATCGATGATTTCAAGATGGTCAATGATACATATGGTCATGTCTGTGGTGATTACATCTTAAAGAACATCGCCCAAATCACCATTGAAACCATGAATGACGAATTTGTCTGCCGTTACGGTGGTGAAGAATTCATCGTCATTCTAAAAAACGAAAAGAAGAATCAAGTCTTCCAACGCTTAGAGACATTGCGTAAGAATATTGAGAATTACGCCTTCGAATTTGAAGATAAAAAAATTCATATCACCATCACTCTTGGTGCTGCCAAATACACGAAGAACATCAATTCCTTAGCTTCTTGGATTGAAGTGGCTGATGCCAAGCTTTACGACGGAAAGCAAACGGGAAAGAACAAGACGATTCTTTAGAAGTAAGAATCCATCAACGGATGCACCTGAGTACCGATGCGGGAATTTAATTAATGTAACAATTCCCAATATCCAGAATATCTTTCCCCGTTATGACCTATACGGGGTTTTTTGACTATTAGTACTGGACACTTTTTATTTTCGTTAAAAACTGTCCAATAGGAAATAACTATTATTAAAAATTTGAAGCACTAGTAAAGCATTTATGATGCCTACATGAATAATAAGTAAGAGGAGCGATACTTTTTGTATCAGTCCTATTGTCTCAATCTGTCCTGACTATACGCCTTCAA
>OMRU01000164.1 GCA_900313465.1 uncultured Clostridia bacterium | reverse complement strand
TCTTGTAACCGATGTTACCAGCTTCGATAAGAGGGAAGATGAAGGTGTTGGCCTGACCGGCGACCTTAGAATCTGGACACTTGGTCTTGGCGACGACTGGAGAGACAGCAGCATCGAACTGGAATTCGCCATCGATGACGAGAGTTGGATCCTTTTCTCTGGCAGCAAGAACAGCATCATGAGATAACTGGACAGTGCCACCCTTACCAGAACCATAAGTGGAGAAGGATAAGACAGCAACCTTTGGATCGATGCCAAAGAAGCTGGCAGTCTTAGCAGTTTCAACGGCGACTTCGGCAAGCTTGTCAGCGGCCTTGACCTTGAAAGCACCAGTAGCCTTATCAATGGTATCTTCGTAAGAGATGTTGATGGCGCAATCACCCATAGCGATCTTTTCTTCAACGCCGTCTTTTTCACGGACGAGGATGAAGCAAGAAGAGACGAGGTTGCTACCTGGTTTGGTCTTGACTAACTGTAAGGCTGGACGGACAGTATCGGCGGTGGAATAAGTAGCACCACCAAGTAAGGCATCGGCCTTACCCATCTTGACTAACATGGTACCGAAGTAGTTGCTCTTCTTTAAGGCGGCAGCACATTCTTCAGCGCTCATCTTGCCTTTTCTTAAGGTGACCATGGTGTCGACCATGCCGTTGAATCCTTCATAGGTGAGTGGATCAAGGATGGTAGCCTTGGAAACATCGAAACCATTTTCCTTGGCAGCGGCTTTGACTTCGTCAACATTACCACAAAGGATGACATCCATCAAATCTTCTTCAAGAAGTCTAGAAGCAGCGTTGAGGATTCTTGGATCAGTGCCTTCGGTTAAGACAATGGTCTTTCTCTTAGCTTTTAAATTCGCTAATAACTTATCGAACATACCCATTATAAATTTCCTCCTGTGATTAATTTTAATGGTTTAATCAACTTTACTATTATAGTACGAATTCACTTGGACTTTTAGGAAAATTGAAGGAAAAGACAAAAGTTTGTATTTCAGTCATAATTGCAAAAAGGAAAGGATGAAAAATGCAAGGCATCCTCAGAAATAGAAAATGAAAGCACTAATTTGTCTTAAAGAGAAATTTATTCTTTCTTCATTTGTTTGAATTTGGTTTAATAGATAAGTATTAATAAATAGGGGGTATTCCTCATGCAGAAGATTGGTTTTGACAATCAGAAGTATTTGGATATGCAGTCTGAGAAAATCAGAGAACGCATCAGCAAGTTCGGCGGTAAGTTATATCTGGAATTTGGTGGTAAACTCTTTGATGATTTTCATGCCTCTAGAGTTCTTCCAGGATTTAAGCCGGATAGCAAACTCCAGCTTCTTTTGAAGTTGAAGGATCAGGCTGAAATGGTCGTTGTCATCAATTCTAACGCCATCGAGGCAGCTAAAATCAGAGGTGATCTTGGTATCACCTATGATCAGGATGTCTTCCGTCTTATCGATGCTTATCAGGAAGCCGGATTATATGTCGGTTCGGTCGTCTTGACTCGTTATGAAGGACAAAAGAGCGCAAAAGCGTTTGAACGTAAATTGAAGAAACAGGGCGTAAAGACCTATCATCTTTATTCGATTGACAATTATCCATATGATCTTGATAAGATCATCTCGGATAACGGTTTTGGCAAGAATGATTATATCGAGACAACTCGTTCCTTGATTGTCATCACTGCACCTGGCCCAGGTTCTGGTAAATTATCCGTTTGTCTTTCCCAGTTATATAACGACAACAAGAGAGGCTTGAAATCCGGTTATGCCAAATTCGAGACTTTCCCAATCTGGAATCTGGCTTTAAAGCATCCTGTCAACCTCGCTTATGAAGCCGCCACTGCCGACTTAAACGATGTCAACATGATCGATCCATATCATTTGGAAGCCTATGGTATTTCCACTGTCAACTACAACAGAGATATCGAAGCCTTCCCTGTCTTGAACAGAATGTTTGAGAAAATCTATGGTCATTCTCCATATAAGTCTCCAACTGATATGGGTGTCAACATGGCTGGCAACTGCATCAGTGATGATGAAGTCTGTTGTGAAGCTTCTCGTCAGGAAATCATCCGCCGTTATTATCGCGCCTTATGCGATCGTAAACAGGAAAAAGCCGATGATGCCACAGTGGAGAAAATCGATTCCCTGTTAAAGAACAATGGCATCTGCTTAGAAGATAGAAAGTGTGTTCTTCCAGCTAGAGCCAAAGCGGAAAAAGAAAATGTTGCAGCTGGTGCCATGGAACTTGCTGATGGCACGATTGTCACTGGTAAGACATCAAGATTACTTCGTGCTCCTGCTGCTATGACGTTAAATGCCTTGAAGTATCTTGCTAAGATTCCGGATGAAGTCCCGATTCTTCCACAGGAAATCCTTGAACCTATCTGCTCTCTTAAGACAGATATGCTCGGCGGTCATAATCCAAGACTTCATCTTGATGAAACTCTTCTTGCTTTATCGATCTCGGCGGTCACCAATCCACTTGCCAAACTCGCTTTGTCCAAACTTCCAGAACTGAGAGGCTGTCAGGCTCATTCTACTGTCATGCTTTCTCAGATGGATAATGGTACCATCCGTAAACTCGGTATCGATTTGACTTGTGATCCAGCCTTTGAAACCAAGAAGTTATATCACGGAAAATAAGAAGTAAGCCTGAGAAAAAACTCAGGCTTTTTTGGTTCACTAGAATCTAGTCCATAAGGAGATGACAAGAAGGGATGGAGAGGATTGGAATCTTTCTTTTAGTAAATAGTGGTTTATTGTTGATGTTAAGGTGTATTGGCATAACGGTGTTAAAGTCTCTTCTGGTATATTCATGAATCAATGTTCTTCACCTTCCTAGAACAAACTGAATATCACAGCAAGGTTATATGAGGCTATCAGGTACTAAAAAACTTAGGGCCATGTGATAATAAGGAAGATTATCACATGTAGAAAATCGATTGTTTTCTACAACAATGTATGTTGAGAAACGAAACATAATCAATTATAGTTCTCTTCTTCGGTTTTAAAATATAATAAATTTTGTATTGAAAGCGCTAAACAATTTATGCTTTTAATCCAATGAAAAGCACATGAAAGGAATGAAAAAATGAAGAAAAAACTTGCTTTTTGTGCTCTTTTCTCAGCCCTAGGCATCGCTATATCTGGTTACGCTTCTG
>OMRU01000127.1 GCA_900313465.1 uncultured Clostridia bacterium | reverse complement strand
GAACCCGGGCCCGGGTTCTTTTCAAAAGTGCTGTATAGATAAAGCTTAATTAAAGATAAGCTTACTTAGCTTCTCCTTCAGCCTTTAAAGCATTGATGCCGTTCATAAGAGTAGACTTCTGACGGGCAGCAGTGTTGGCGTGCTGGATGCCATTCTTGACGGACTTATCGATTAAAGAAACAGCTTCTGGTAATAACTTTTCAGCAGTAGCTAAATCCTTGGCTTCTAAAGCAACCTTGACCTTCTTGATAGCATGTCTCATGCGGGTCTTGAAGGAAGAATTAGCTAAATTGTTTCTTTCAGCGATTAAGATACGTTTCTTCTGTGATTTAATATTAGCCATTTTAATAAATCTCCTTAACTATTCTATCTATACATCTTGCAGCGATTAAAAATTATACTAAAGAAGAATACCTTTTTCAATAGTAAAAACTAAAAAAATGCCGCACGAAATGGTATAATTTTCATGTGAGGTATATATTATGGATTACAATCGTTTAATTGATCACACTTTACTTGCTCCCGATGCAACCAAAGCCCAGATTCTCAAGCTTTGTGAAGAAGCCAAAGAATATGATTTTGCTTCTGTCTGCGTCAATCCAGGTTGGGTAAAGTTATGTGCAAAAGAACTTCATGAAGTCTCTAGAGTCAAGGTCTGCACTGTTGTCGGTTTCCCTCTTGGTGCCACTAGCACTGAATCCAAGGTCTTTGAAACCAAGCAGGCTTTAGCCGATGGCGCTGATGAAATCGATATGGTCATCAACATCGGTTTGTTGAAGGATAAGGAAGATGCTTATGTCAGAGATGAAATCCACGCTTTGAAAGAAGCCTGTGGTGATCATATCCTGAAAGTCATCATTGAAACCTGTCTTCTCACCGATGAAGAAAAGGTCAGAGTCTGTCTTCTTTCTAAGGAAGCTGGTGCTGACTTTGTCAAGACTTCTACCGGTTTCTCCAAGTGGGGTGCCAAGGTTGAAGATGTCGCTTTGATGAGAAAGACTGTCGGTCCAGAAATGGGTGTCAAGGCTTCTGGTGGTGTCCGCAATAAGGATGATGCCAAGGCCATGGTTGAAGCTGGTGCTACTCGTTTAGGCACTTCTCACGGCATTGAAGTTGTCAAATAATCGGTTTTGATTTTTCATCATGAGTCACTTGCCTTTTTGGTAAGTGGCTTTTTTAAATTTCTTGATTTTTGTTATTTATTTGAATGAAAGTTTACCAAATATAGGTGAATCACGAAAATTTGCGAAATTTTCTATCAGTTTACGAAAATTACGAAACTTATTGAGTTGTTATGAAAAAGACCTACAATATAGTTGAATCATGCATCAAGAGATGCGAACCAAAGAACAAAAGAAGAACTATGTTTATAGTCACCATTTTTTATTGCCTAGCGAAGAAGGAAACATTGCTTAGATGATCAACATCGGGAGAGCCACACATCCCGAGAGACCATATGTAAAGGAGAAAAAAATGATCAATTTGAAAAAGTATCTTCCATTCATCGTCTGCGTTTTATGCAGTGTAGTGTTGGTGTTCTGCGTGTTTTTTGTCGCCTTCCCACCATTTGCCTTTTCTGGACATGTCAAGTATTCTATCGAAGAGGATAATGTTCTTAACATTATCTTCGATGATGTGCTTGTCGGTGCTCTCTATAGCTTATCTTTGTTCTTTCTTATCAAATTTGCCTGGAAAAAAGAGGATGAGATTCATCCCATTGCTTGGCTGATTCTAGCCATTTTGGAATTCCTGGCTTTAGGTATATTTGTTGCTTTCTATTTTGGAGTTTTCTTTGATTATGTATTTATTAGAATTAATGTTGCTAGAATCATTACCGCCCTTGCTTTTGTCGTCGTAAATTTTGTCTTGATCAGAAAATTTATTTTGGTAAGAAAATATTTCAAAGAACAAAAAGATACACCTCAAGAGGACCCTACCAGCAGCAAATTGTAATTTAAGGTTTATAGAGTGTGGCCTTTGAACCAATCAAAAAGGGACTTCACATGTCAGCGAAGTCCCTTTTAACATGTATTTTTTAATGAGGATCGAATAAGTCGAGATTATCGATATCAAGAATCTCGCACATGACCATCGGTTCCTTGTTGGTGGAATGGAGAAGGAATTTACTTGTCTTCTCGCTGATCTTCTTCTGCATATCAGCAAGATTGAGTTTGTTCTTTTCGTTGTTCAAGAAATTGTTGACGTTTGCGACAAAGAGCTGAGCAACCTGTTTGACAATCGGTTCAGAATCAGAAAGGTATAAGAAGCCTTTCATCTGAATATCTGGATCGGAGACAATCTTTCTCTGCTTAGAGGAAATTGTGATACCCATGAGCAAGATACCGCCATCGGCCATCTTGTTTCTTTCTTCGATGGAGGCTTCCTTGACATCGCCGACGGAGCTGCCATCGACCATGATATCACCATTTCTGATCATGATGTTCTTCTTGACGTTCTTGCCCATGTTATCAAAGGCAAGAGCCATACCGTTATCGAAGACGAAAGTGTTGAAATGAGTCAAGCCAACACCAAGTTCAATTGCTAACTTGGCATTTGCCATGAGAAGTCTATAATCGCCTTTAACAGGCATGTAGTAACGTGGACGGAAAAGAGAAATCATCATCTTTAAGTCTTCCTGTTGAGCATGCATGGAGACGACTTCTTTTCTTGAAAGCGTGATGACGTGGCAATCGGTTCTGAAGATGGTATCCGCAGCATCGGTAGCCAAGGCTTCGGTGCCAGGAACGCTTGGAGCAGCGTTGATCCAGGTATCGGTGTTATCGACTCTCAAAGGAGTGACGTTGTTATAACAGATATCCTTGCAGAGATTGAACAAGGATTCACCAGAACCGGTGACAAGGATGATTAAATCCTTGTTGGAAGTGATCTTGGTATCGGCAAGAGAAACTTTCATCTCATCGGGGATGACAAGAGTGCCGATAGAAGCCATGCGGTCAAAGAATTCAAGTTGTTCCTTGTTGGCGATACAGATTTTCTTTCTGAAGCGCTTGGCGAGGTTGATGACTTCCTGAAGGTTATAGAAGTTCTGGCTGTAGATGGAGATATAGATACGGCCAGTCTGGTTTTCAAAGGCGTCTTTGATCTTATCGGTGATCTTATGATTTGGAGAAGCGATACCGGGTTTATCGGCGGCTTCACTTTCAGCCATAAGCAAGAAGGTCTTCTCGTTTTCGGAGAGTCTGGCAACCTTGGCTAAATCAAACTGATAACCCTTCATTGGGGAATAATCGGTCATGAAGTCAGAGGTGTAGACGATGTTTCCGAATTTGGTCTTTAAGGCAAAACCAAAACTATCAGAGATAGAATGGGTAGTCTGGAACAAATCAAAAATATGACCAGCGATATTCAGTGTATCGCTTGGTTTGACGATTCTGAAATCGACATTGTTGATCTTCTTGAACTGTCTTTCATACTGGGCCTTGATGACGTTAATGGTAGTCTCCGTGGCATAGATAGGAGCACGACAGACATTCAACAGATAAGGAAGGGCACCGTATTGATCATCGTGACCGTGGGTGATGATGATACCTTTGACACGATGAGAGATGTTTTTTAAATAATCAAAGTCAGGGATGATCATATCGACACCAGGCATGGCAGCGGTAGGATATTTCATACCGGCTTCGATGACAAAGGCATCTTCATTGACTTCGATGACATAGCAGTTCTTGCCCATTTCGTTTAAGCCGCCAAGCGCGACGACTTTGATGGGGTAGGAACCAATTTCACGACTAAAAGAAACTAAAGCAGCATTATTAGCCATATACAATCCTCAACTAAGAAGCATCAAAAACATGGTGTT
>OMRU01000126.1 GCA_900313465.1 uncultured Clostridia bacterium | reverse complement strand
CGTTGATATATTTTCCGAAAATCATGATTAAGCCTTTCTGATGATTTTTGTGACCTCTGCATCTAAATCATAGACGAGAGCGTTGACAACCTTAGCTTCGACTAAATCACCAGGCTTGATTTCCATCTTGGAATATAATCTCATCTTGCCGTCGATGTCATCGGGAGCATATAAGTTGCAGATACAATCATAAGTGAAGTCTTCCTCGTTGTATTTGGTGACAAGACACTTATAGGTTTTGCCGATACGTTTCTTGTTCAACTGATAGGAGACTTTCTTTTGCTCTTTCATGATGGCGTTGTAACGCGCAAGTTTGACTTCTTCCGGAACCTGTTCCTTAAATAAGGCGGCAGGAGTGCCTTCTTCTGGACAGAACATAAAGCATCCAAGATGATCAAACTTCACTTCTCTGATCTGTTTGAGACATTCCTGGAAGTCTTCCTCGGTTTCACCAGGGAAGCCGACCATGATGGTGGTTCTCAAAATCGCTTCCGGAACTTTCTTTCTGAAGCGAGCGATAAGATCGATGATATCTTGTTCACTTCCTCTTCTTCCCATTCTCTTTAGGACATGGTCAGCAAAGTGCTGGACAGGAAGATCGAAATATGGGGTGAGGTTAGAATCCGAAGCAAATAAATCGATCAAATCTTCTTCGACCTCATCAGGATAGAGATACATAAGTTTGACAAAGTCGAAATTCTTATGCTTGATGATTTCCTTAGTAAGGGTGGTGAGATTCATGTTCTCAAGATCTTTGCCGTACATGGAAGTGTCCTGAGAGATGACAGTCAAGGCGCGGATGTTAGATTCATCCATCATATTGAGTTCCTTCTTGAGGGTTTCAATGAATAATCTCTTGGTAGGATCGATTTCACCAGTGAGAATCCTATCTTTGATAAGAGGCTGGAAGAGTTTGCCAAAGTTCTTGTATTCCTCAATCGGAATCCATAAGGCGACTTCTGGGATTTCCTTTTTGAGATCTTCAAGATAACGAGTGGCAAGACAACCGGTGACGATGACTGGTTTTTCATATTGAATCATATCGAGAATCGCATCGATGGATTCCTTCTTTGCAGCATCGATAAAGCCGCAAGTGTTGATGATGATCATATCAGCCAGTTCAGGGTCAGAGACAGTTTCAAAACCATTGCGCTTTAAATAAGCGAGGATTTCTTCTAAGTCGACCTGATTCTTGGCGCATCCAAGAGAAACGATACCAATATTCATAATATAAACACTCCTAAAAAATAAGCATGACAAAAGCGTTTATATATTTTATATATAAATAATATTTAAAGCAATCAAAAGGAACGAAAAGGTTGTTAAAGTGCTTTCTAAAGAAGAGATTTGAACAATGCGTCAGCAGTATTGAAGATTTCCTGACTTTCTTGATAGTGGGGATAAAGGATAGGAAAGACGTGTTCTAGTTTATGTTCTTTACTTGGATAGTCAAGGTAGATATGTCTTACCTCTTCTTTGGTATATATCTCATGTAAGATTGTCGGATCAGGCTTGATCATATCCAAATCAGATGTGGTGATGATCGCAGGGACCATATATTTTTTATGAAGAGTCTTACTCATATCGCAAAGATATTCATAACAATCAAGTTTCTTTTGTTTTCTGGTTATGGCAACTCGATATATAATACCGGAATTGTCATCTCGTTTGACCGCCTTCATGCTAGAGATGAGACCAAGTCCTTTTATCGAATAGGGCTTGTCTAACTTGATATCAAATACCTTCTGTAATTCAGGCTGATAGTTGATGCTTGTGATGCTAAAAGATAATAGTCCACCAGCGCTATCTCCCCATAAGAAAAGATGATTCATATCAAGGTTATATTCTTTTTTGTTCTCATCAAGAAAACCAAGAGCCTTAAAGCAATCGTGAAGCTGATCATAGAAGGTGACTTTTGGGACAAGCGGGTAGGATATCGCTACAACAGTATATCCTCTTCTGGCTAGTTCCATATTGGAAAACCGGTTGAGGTCTTTATCTCCATACATCAAGCCTCCGCCATGGATGACAAGAATGACTGGTTCATCCCCTTTGCTATCTTTCCTTTTGTAGATATCTAGCAGATGATACTTGTTGTTATCATTTAGATAAGCGACATCCTTGATGATCAGAAGATCTTCATGATCATCTCTTTGTTTTTGTAATCTTTTGTTATCTAACATGGTGGTGATGCTTTTAAAAACAAAGGCACCAAAACGATAAAAGAAACGACCGACATGGGCTTTTCCCTGAATATATCTTCGAATTGGATTATACATTGTTTTCTTCCTCTAGTTGGGTATCGATGATTCTCTCTATCGCTTTATCGATGTCTTTGGCTTTAGTTGTTGCCTCAAAACGTTTTACGACCTTTCCTTGACGGTCGATCAAGAATTTGGTGAAGTTCCATTTGATGCTATTATCCTTTTCCCATCCTGGCCCTTCTTTGATGTGGATTGAAGCGATGACGCCAGAAAGGGGATTGGCAGGATCAAATCCGATGAACTTCTTTTTCTTGGTAAGGTAGGTAAATAGTGGATTGGCATTTTCTCCTTTTACTTCCACCTTCTTACATCTTAAGAAGGTTGTATGATAGTTGGAAATGCAGAAATCATTGATTTCCTCATCACTTTCTGGAGCCTGTCCATGGAATTGATTGCAAGGAAAATCGAGGATTTCAAATCCCTGGGAATGATATTTTCTATATGTCAGTTCTAATTCCTTATAACAAGGAGTAAAGGAACAATGAATGGCGCTATTTACGATAAGAAGAATCTTTCCCTTAAAAAGACTAAGAGGAATAAGATTCCCTTTGTTATCTTCGATGGTGAAATCGTAAATGGTTTGTTTTTTCTTCATAAAATCATTATATTTCAAAATGGTTACCAAGATAAATAATTCTCATGGAGATTTATGCGATTTGAATTGTTTTATTCGTTGTAGAGCAATCTATTTTGGAAGTGTGACTTTTGGGGTTTCCTTAATCACACTTCCTTCTTTGTTGAAAACAGGAATATTATCCTATTGAAAATTGCTTTACTATTCTATGAATAGTATAATAAAACCATTGTTGCGTTCATTAAGGAGTTTTCCATATGAAAAAGATTTCCATAATCATACCCTGCTATAACGAGGAAAAGTCTCTACCTCTTTATTTTGAGGCTGTCGATAAAATCATTCCTCAGTTAAAAGACTACACTCTTGATTTTGTCCTGGTCAATGATGGTTCTAAGGATGCTACTTTAAAAGTCATGAATGATCTTTACATGAAAAGAAATGACATCACCATCGTTTCCTTAAGCAGAAACTATGGTCAGAATCCTGCTTTTGCTGCTGGTCTACAATCCTGCACTGGCGATTATGCCATCATGATGGATGCGGATTTACAAGATCCAGTGGAAATGATTTTAAAGATTGCGGAGAAATTCTCTGAAGGCTACGAGGTAGTCAATCCACATCGTGTCAACCGTATGAAGGATAGCTACTTCAAGAGAAAGAGTGCTAAGCTTTTCTATGTCTTCATTAACAAGTTAGAAGGAAGAAAAGTCATTCCTGAGAACGTCAACTGTTTCAGAGGTATCTCGAGAAGAGTTATCGATGAAATCAATAAACTCACCGAAAAGGATAGATATATTCTTGCCGAAGTCCCACTTGTCGGCTTTAAGACCACCGAGATTGATTTTGCTCGTGAGGAAAGACAGGCTGGCGAATCCAAGTATACCTTAAAGAAGATGATCAAGTATGCTTGCGATAACATGGCTAGTTCTACTGCAGAACCCTTGTTCTTCCCGTTGAAATTTGGTGCTTTTTCGACCATTTTTTGGTTTGTCATTTCCCTTGTCATGCTCGCCTTCTTGATGCTTGGACATTTTAATATCGTCGGCGGTATGGATTTGATTATGGTCTTTTGTATCATCAGTTTTGTCTTCTTTGGCCTTGCCATTGTCATAGATGTCGTCGGTTTACTTGGTGTTTATCTCCACAATATTCTGATCAACACCAGAAACAGACCAACCTACCTCATTGAGATTCACAAGACTCCAGAAGATAAGAAACAATAAACCTAGAAAGGAACCCTCTATATGTCAGAAAAGAAAGTTGTCATTATTGGTGCAGGTCCAGCCGGCTTGACCGCCGCTTATGAATTGTTAAAGAAGAGCGACATCAAACCGATCATCTTAGAAACCGAAGAGTTTGTCGGTGGTATCTCCAGAACGGTCGAACACAATGGTAATCGTATGGATATCGGTGGCCATCGTTTCTTCACCAAATCAGATCGAGTCAATCAGGTCTGGGAAGAATTGATGCCGATTCAGGGTGCTCCATCTTTTGACGATAAGATTCTCGGAAATGAAAAAGAATGGAATCCTAATGGCCCTGATCCGGAGACGAGTGAAGACGTCATGTTATTAAGACACCGTGTCTCTCGTATCTATTTCTTAAGAAAATTCTTCGATTATCCTATCTCCATGAAGCCACAGACCTTTATCAACATGGGCTTTGGAAGAACCATGAAGGCTGGTTTTGGTTATCTTAGATCCTGTCTTCATAAGTTACCGGAAGATTCTTTGGAAAATTTCTATATCAACCGCTTTGGTAAGACGTTATACCGCATGTTCTTTGAAGATTACACCACCAAACTCTGGGGTGTTCCACCAAAGCAGCTTTCCGCTTCCTGGGGTAG
>OMRU01000050.1 GCA_900313465.1 uncultured Clostridia bacterium | reverse complement strand
TATCCGGGAAGCTATGAAAAGATGCATCCGATCCACGGTTTAGAAAAAGTCACTGGTAAGGTGTATGCTATGGGTGTTAAAATTGTCGATGGTCAGCTTTATAACTACGGTGGTAGAGTCATGATCATTGTAGAAAAGGCAGACAGTGTCAAAGAGGCAAGAGAACTTGCCTTAAAGGATATTGAGAAGATCGATTCTGATAATCTCTTCTATCGTCATGATATCGGACACTGGGCCATATAAGGAGTTAATCATGATTGAACGTTATTCTAGAAAATGCATGCGTGACATCTGGACTGAGGAAAACAAGTTTGCTGCCTATTTAAAGGTGGAAATCTTGAATGCCAGAGCCTGGTCGGAACTTGGTGTTGTTCCTAAAGAGGATCTTCCAAAGTTGGATAAAGCGACCTTTGAAGTTTCCCGTATCAAGGAAATTGAACAGGTCACCAAGCATGATGTCGTGGCGTTTACCAGAGCGGTTGGTGAATCTCTTGGTGAAGAAAAAAAGTGGATTCATTATGGTTTGACTTCTACGGATGTCGTGGATACCGCCAATGGTTATCTTCTCAAATGTGCCAATGAAATCTTGCTCAAGGATATCGATGACCTGATGAAGGTCTTAAAGAAGAGAGCCTTGGAGTTTGAAAATACACCATGTATCGGTAGAACCCATGGTATGCACGCCGATATCACTTCCTTTGGTTTGAAATGGGCCTTGTGGTTTTCGGATATGACTCGTATCAGAGAAGAATTCGTCCGTGCTTGTGAAAACGTGCAGGTTGGTAAACTCTCTGGTGCCGTTGGCAACTTTGCTAACCTTCCACCACAAGTGGAAGAATATGTCTGCGCTGGTCTTGGTATCAATCACGCTGCCATCTCTACTCAGGTCATTCAGAGAGATAGACATGCTGCTTATCTTTCTGCTCTTGCTTTAGTGGCAAGCGAACTAGAAAAGATGGCTTTAGAAGTAAGACATCTTTCCCGTCAGGAAGTCAAGGAAGTAGAAGAAGCCTTCTCCAAAGGTCAGAAAGGTTCCTCGGCTATGCCACATAAGAGAAATCCGATCTCCAGTGAGAATATCTGTGGATGTGCCAGAGTAATTCGCGGCTATATGATGACTTCTTATGACAATATCGCTTTGTGGCATGAAAGAGATATCTCTCATTCTTCTACGGAACGTATCATCCTTCCTGATGCCACCGAACTTCTTGACTACATGCTTGTAAGATTCAAGGGCATCTTAGAAAATCTGATGGTCTATCCTGATAAGATGTTAAAAGATATCTATCTTACCAAGGGTGTCATCTTTGCTCAGAGAGTGTTATATGCCCTGATTTCTAAAGGCTTAGTCAGAGAAGAAGCTTATGATACAGTTCAGCCGATTGCCATGAAAGCCTTAGAGGAAGATAAAGACTATATCGACTTATTAAAGGCTGATAGCAAAGTTTCTTCTCTTCTCAGTGATAAGGAAATCGATGATTGCTTCACTCTGGATTATTACATGAAGAACGTCAATTACATCTATAAGAGAGTTGGAATCAAGTAAATTGAAAAGGTTTAGAAGTTTGTGCTTCTAAACCTTTTTTGATGAAAACTGGCTTCCACAAACGTGGAAGCCAGTTGTTGATTATGTTTTATTCTCAGTAGACGTAGTAGGAAAGACGAGAGGAAGTATCGCCAACGTGAACGATTAACTCTTTTCCGCCAGGTGTGGAGGAATCAAAATCTTCGACAGTGTAATATTCAGGAGAGAGGTTTGAAACATAGTTGTTACCGATTGAATAGCCATTGTTATCAGCTGTCATAGCGGAAATGGAAGAAGGCTTGGTATTCACATAAGTGCTAACATGAAGGCCGAGGTCGTCTATAGTATCACCAACATTGATGCTATAGTTGGAGTAGCACCATGTTCCTGAGAAAATGGCGTCTTCAAGTGGATAGACAAATAATTCGTATTCATATTCTACATCATCAATCGTAACGGTCTTGTTGTAAGTGCCAGGAGCGATAGGGTTATCAAAGCTGACAGTTTGTCCGACGCGATTAATCTTGATTTTGACACCGAATTCGCTGATTTCAGCATATTGAATTGCTGCAAGATCGAAACCCGTGTACTGTATTTCGCTGATGGCGAGTTTAGGATAGTTCAGTTCGTTTGAAATAACTAATTTGCTTGGGTCGTAGACACGATACATAAGAGGAGCCATGTATTTACCATGACTGAAAGTACCTTCTAAGAGAGTGGCATAGGTGCCGACTTTAGAAACGTCGAAAGTTTTTTCAACATCGATCGTAGAATAGGTGGTATTGTCATCGTTTGGAATTTTGCCTTCTAACATAAGGACAAGGTCTAATGGAGTTTCGGATTTTGGTAAGTAGATGATTTCTCGTCTGGTATCTGTGAAGATGCCACTTTCTAAGTCAAAGGAGTAAGAGTTTGGTTCGGAACCTTTCTTATATGCGCGGAAGCTGAAGTCGGTGTAGGCTTCGCCAAGAACGTTGTAGAACATACGATAGGTGTATGTGCTTGGGGCGGTGGCTTCTGGAGCCTTGTTGAGTAAGGAGTAGTCATTGATTGGCGCCTTCTTTACCATTTCAACCAGGTTGCCCGTGACAGAGATATCAAGGGAATGGATACCGATGGTAGAAGTGTCAATCTTAGTGGCATCATAACTGATGGTAAAACCATTTTCATCATAGTTGAGGAAGGCTAAACTATTCTTGATCATATCGTCAGTGATGGTTCCATCGATTCTGACAACAATGTTATGGTCTTCCATATAGCTTTCATCGATTACAGGGTAGGTCTTGTCAGCAAAAGAAACATTCTGCATAACTGTTCCAACGATACCCATGTAATAAGAGAGGAATTCATTCATGTTTTCTTCGTCGGATAAGTCCATGGTGGCAAATTCGGCGGTCTTATTTAATAAGCTAGTGTATGTGACACCGGTAAAGGTGGTGAAGAATTCGTTGATGCTATCCTGAGTAGCAGCTTCTAAGCTATTTAAGGAAGTCTTTAACCAATCGATGACCGCGGCTGGTGGAAGTAAGGAAGCAAAATCAGGCATTATAGGTTCGGTTGGTCCAACAGGATTGAGGGCGTCCATGACTGGAACCATACCACCTTCTGGAGCAATTAAGCCAGCAAACTGCATGACATAACTGACAAGAGCGCCAGCTACTTCTTCATCGATGTTGGCAAGGAGGCTGCCGACATATAAATTAAGATTGATTAAGAAGTCATCGCCGAGTTTTTCTAAAAGATCATCGACGAAGGCCATGGTATCATCGAATTTTTCAACCACATAGCCAAGAGGAACTTCGACATTAAGCTCGTAGTTATCAGAATTGTGATCCTGTTTGATGATGGCATCTGCCGCATATTCGATCCAACTGCGTAAAGCAGGGACACACTTCTTTAAGAGATTGGCTTTCTTGGTGGCAAGATTGGTAAAGACAGTGCCAAGTTTCTTTAAGGCGGAAACGATGGCTTCAATATCCTGACCATTGATGAAAGACATGATATCTTCAGCAGTGATGGTAGATAAGAATTCCATTAAGAAAGCATGGAATAAATCACCGACGGTCTGGATATCAGCTTCACTTGGTTTAAGGAAGAAGGTGAAGGCGACATCGACATAGGCCTTGTAGGCGTTGAGTTTGGCTCTTTCTGCTTCAGAAAGATACTTGGACATATTATCAAAGCCGCCGATGGAACTGATACCACCAAGAGATGGTAATTCAATGTTTTCGGTGAAAATGATATTGGTTATGTAATAAAAGATGTGGAAAAGCTGATTGCCGTTGGTTGTGTCAAGGAATTCCTTTAAGGTGTCTAAAACATCTTCGAGTGGAGATTCGATATCTAAGCCCACCTGGACGTTGGCAGCGACGGAAACAATCTTATTGCCAAGGACGATGAACTTATCAAGAGATTCCTGGGTGAAACCAGAATCCTTGAGAACTTTCAAAACGGTGCAAAGATCAGGATCATCAACGGGAATTGGATCATCATTATCAGAAAGAAGGGTCATAATAGAAGCTAACTTCTTGACAGACTTCTCGTCGTAGTCCGTAGTGACCGGGACAATGTCTTCGTTTGGTTCTTCTTCTGGTTCAACCGAAGATGCAGTGATAGAGCTATCTTCGAAAGAACTTGGGTTAACAGGAGTGGATTCTCTTCCACATCCAGCCAGCAACATGGAGAACGAGGCGATAATGCCTAAAAACTTTTTGTTTTTCATAAGTGTTCCTTTCATGACTCATCTTGTACATGAGTCAAATTATAATAATCGTAGATTGGTTGTGAAAAAATAATTTATTTTGGAAAAGTAAAATTTTTCACGAAAGTTCGTTACGAAACGATAAAAAAGTAAAAAACTCAAATTTGACATGTGTAAAATAAGTAACTTTTTTATCTTTTTTATAACTTATTGAAACGGAATCAGAAAACAAAAGGAAAGAACAAAAAGAAAAGTCTCCTGATAAATCAGGAGACGAATCAAAGGGTTTGAGAAACCGTTACAGTTTGATATGCCAGGGTCTACCAGCGACGAAAATAGGAGTAAGTTCAGCCTGGATCAAAGGTGTGGCATATTCCAAGAAGGCTTTTTCCATCTGCATGTGATCAGGAGTGATCCATTCAAGTGGAATCTTCTTTTCTAAGTTGGCGACTTCATTGATATCGACAAGCTCTGTAGTGGACTGATAGGGAGCATCAGAGATACGCTTGATCGAAACAAACTTGCCAGTCATACCTTCAAAGGCGGCTTTGACGGCGGCACCACCGACCTGATAGGCTTCGGTGATATCGGTTCTGGAAGTCATATGTCCTGCACATCTCTGTAAGATAGATAATTCGATCGAACGAGTCTTGGTAGGAAGATTCTTTCTGACGATATTGGCAAGATATCTTGCAGTACCTGTCAGAGCCTTATGACCAAAGGCGTCTTCATCATGACCATCATCATTCAATTCGCAGACATATCTGCCATCGGGAAGCTTGACACCTTCACTGACGGCAACAACAATACTCTGTTTAGTGGCTTGTAATTTCTTGACCTTCTCAAGGAAACCTTCACAGGTGAAAGGAATTTCTGGAAGACAGATCATATCGACACCTTCACAATCAGGACCCTTGGCTAAAGCAGCGGCTGCAGTAAGCCAACCGGCATTTCTACCCATGATTTCAACAATCGTGACATAGTTGGTGCCATAGACGGTGGCGTCGCGGATGATTTCCTTCATCGTGACAGCGATGTACTTGGCAGCCGAACCATAACCTGGAGTGTGATCGGTCTTGACTAAGTCGTTATCGATGGTTTTTGGTACACCGATAAAGCGTATTGGGGAATTGATCTTTTTACCATAGTTGCTGAGTTTAGCAATGGAATCCATGGAATCATTTCCGCCGATATAGAAGAAATATTCAATATCCAATTCTTTTAAATATTGGAAGATGAATTCATAAGTGTCTTTGCTCTTGCTATCTTCTGGATCAGGAAGCTTATAACGACAGGATCCTAAGAAAGAAGATGGAGTTCTCTTTAACGATTCGATGTCTAAGGAGTTCTTTAAGCATAAAGAAAGATCGATGACTCTCTTCTCAAGAAAACCCTGGATGCCGTTAAGCATACCATAGACTTTGCCAGCACCTCTTTCGATTGCTGACTCGTAAACGCCGGCTAAACTGGAGTTGATGACGGATGTTGGACCGCCAGACTGGCCAACAATAGCATTTCCCATAAAATGTATCCTCCGCTATAAACTTGTATACAAGTTTGTGCTATCTTCATTTTAGTCTTCTTTAGGCCATAAATCAACCAAATCCGCTGATTTTTGGTTTGTCATCCCTATTAACTGAAAAACTGCAGCAAATTGTGTCGCTGCAGTTTGTTTATAGATTAAGCGGTAAACGTACTATTGAGTCTGAATCCGGCATTTGGATCGTCTAAGGAAGTACCTTCGATGTGTGTATCTAAGCCGAATGTTGGACCAAGAGCTGGAATGACACTATCTTGTAAATATCCAGTGAAGTCGATCGTGAAGACACCCTGACCATCAAAGGAGATGAAGTAATGGCTTGGAAGGTTATCCGCGATCAAATCATAAATGAAATCTTTGAGATTGTCATCAACCGTCTTCGTACCAAAATACATACCATCATTTTGTAACTTCATACCGAACTGAGTGGATTCGGTCTTGGTGTTTTCTAAGATGTTATCCACAGTGATGTATTCCACATCACCTTCGTTGGTGAAGATGACGCTATAACCGATCAAGTCGCGATAATGAAGGGCTTCGTTGATGGAGTGCTCGGTAACCAAAACGCCACCGCCAGAAGACCAGGTGGACAATGGGATGCTAGCAAACTGATCAGAGATACCGGCTGGGGTTGGCTGATAGCCGAGATATAACTGATTGTTGGCAATACCGATAGAAGTCATATCGACATTGTTGACATAATCTTTTTCACTTTCGTCAAGGTGATCATAACCAAGCATCAGATATTCAAAGACGGTGTCAGCTTTTTCTTCTGGAACGATGTTGGCTTTCAATAAGGTAGAGAGATTTGTTTTGGCATTTTCTAAACCGAGGGCTTCTTCATCGAGGACAAATTCGTTGTTGCAGAAATTTTCGTTTGTGCTGATCGGTTCAAGGTCAACCGCTACGCCAAGCTGATTCTTGAAGTCTACCGTGGTAAGACCCATGTTGAGAATGTTGGAATACATGGCAGAAGCTAAATTAGAACCATCAGAAGAACCCAGCATTGCAATCAAGTCTTCTCTGGCTGATTTCTTTGGATAAGTGAACTTACCAGCATCTAAATCAGCCTTCATGTGGATACCAGAACGACCTAAAGAACTTGTCAGGCTATCTGAGGAGACCATTTTACTTAAAGCAAATAGTGCCAAATGCTTTACACCAAGAATACCAGCTTTGATATCGTTGATGACTAAATAGATGTTGTCATCATCCTGATCAAAGGCACAAACCAAGTCGACCTTGGTGTCTAAAACAGGGGTGTGTACGAAGAAATAGATGTGATAGTCATTATCCTGGATAGAGATTTCCAAGCCTTTGACGTACTCTTTGACATCGCTACCTAAGGACTTGTGGGTATGAGCGAGAATTTGGTTGAAGTCATCCTGAGTGATATCGATGTTCAATTCATGGGTGGTTTTGGTATCCTTGATCGCACCAAACAGTTTCTTGTTTAAAACCTGTTCGGTGGTGTCCTCACTGGCGACATATGTCGGTTGACTATTATCTCTGACTAAAAAATATAGTGTTGCTGCACCACCGACGATGATGACGACAGGAACTAATAAACCTATCAATAATTTTTTCATAGCAAATTCCTCCTTGCTAGTTCCCTTATTCTAACGAAAATAGAAAAAATATTCTACATTTTTATTTTACAACTGTATAAAACCGAAACAGAAACACTCATTTTTTATCATCTAGAAGAGCAATCATGGTGTTATGTCATGGAGTAAGAAGAACGGTTTTCCTTTCATTTAACCGCTTTACTCTTTCTTTTGGTTTATAATTCAGTATGATAGTAGACGAAACATATGACGAAATTGATTCAGAAGTTCAAAGATCTTTTTACACCTCGAGATTTGACCGATGGAAACATTGTCAAAGGCATTCTGGTTTTTATGGTGCCGCTTCTTTTGAGTTTGGTTTTCCAGCAACTTTTCTCTTTGACCGACTCGGTGATCGTGGGGCAGAATCTCAGCACTTATGAGATTTCTGGTATCAATGATGTCGCACCTCT
>OMRU01000119.1 GCA_900313465.1 uncultured Clostridia bacterium | reverse complement strand
CCACTTGAAGGTGGCCGCACCATGTCTGAATACAACGGTACGATTTACGAGGATGAATTCCTCCTTTCCGGTAACGGCATTGTTCATCTTGCCGCCATGAACGATTTAACCATCGTCGATGGAAAGGATTTCTTTGATGGCGTGAGAGCCAGAAAGCCAGAATATATGAGAGTCTATGACATTTGGATCAGAAGACTTGGCTTATGGTTTGCTAACATCCAGCTCATGTTCGACGTTGAACAGTTCGCTCTCTCTGGTGGTGTCATGAAGTCTAAGGACGTCTTTGTCACCGATATTGAGAGAATCGCTAACGCCGCCATCGCTACCTGGAGACTTAATAGAATTGTCTTAAAGGAAGCCAAGTATGGTCAGGATGTTGGTATTGCCGCTGCTGGTGCTCTTGCCTGGCATGCATTAAAAGATTAGTGAAATAGAGGTCAAAAAAATTTTATGAAGATCATTTTACCCGACAACAGTTTTAAAGAATTACCTGAAGGTTCAACTGCTTTAGATGCTGCTAAATCCATCTCTTTAGGTTTAGCCCAAAAAGCCATCTGTGCTAAGGTCAATGGCGAATTATTCGATCTTAACGAAGTTCTTCCAGAAGAATGCAAATTCGAAATTGTCACCAAGGATTCTCCAGATGCCTTACATGTCTTAAGACATTCTGCTGCTCATCTTATGGCTCAGGCTATCCAGCATTTATATCCAGGCGTTCAGTTTGCCTATGGCCCTGCTACCGAAGATGGTTTCTATTATGATATGAAGCTTCCACAGGCTATCTCTGTCGAAGACTTCCCAGCCATCGAAAAAGAAATGCAGAAGCTTGTTTCTCAGAATGAAGAAATCGTCAGAGAAGATATCACTGTCGATGAAGCCTTGAAGAGATTTGCTTCTCAGAAATATAAGACTGTTCACATTCATGAATTAGCTGAAAAGGGTGCTAAACTTTCCGTCTATAAGCAGGGTGACTTTGAAGATCTCTGCCTTGGTCCTCATGTCAAATCCACGAAGTACATCAAGGCCTTCAAGTTGATGAACACTTCCGCTTGCTACTTCCAGGGTAACAAGGATAACGATTCCTTAACCAGAATCTATGGTACCGCCTTCTTCGAAAAGAAGGATTTGGATGACTATCTCAAGGTCTTGGAAGAAAGAAAAGAAGCCGACCATAAGAGACTTGGTAAGGAACTTGGTTTATTCATGTTCTCCGACTTCGGTCCTGGTCTTCCATTCTGGCTTCCAAACGGTATGATCGTCCGTCATGAATTGGAATCCTTCTTATGGGATAAACTTACTGAAGGTGGCTATTCCTTCCTTAAGACCCCACAGATGCTCTCCCGTGAACTTTGGATCACCTCTGGTCACTGGAAGAAGTATAAAGAAAATATGTATATCACCAAGGTCGATGGCAAGCCATACGCCATCAAGCCAATGAACTGCCCTGGTGCTATTCTTGTCTATCAGAACGATTTACATTCCTATCGTGAACTTCCAATCCGTTATGCGGAATATGGTCTTGATCACAGACATGAAGCCTCTGGTGCCTTAAACGGTTTATTCCGTGTCAGAGCCTTCACTCAGGATGATGCTCATATCTTCTTAGCCTTTGATCAGATCGGAAATGAAATCAGAAGATTGCTCAAGTTATTCGGTGATGTCTATAAGACTTTCGGTCTTACCTACACCATTGAATTGTCCACTCGTCCAGATGTCTTCGTCGGTAAAATCTCTACTTGGGATAAAGCCGAAGCCGAACTCAAGGAATGTTTGGAAGAAAATGGTATTCCATATGAGATCAACGAAGGCGATGGTGCTTTCTATGGTCCAAAGCTTGACTTCAAGATCAAGGATTCCTTAAACAGAGTCTGGCAGTGTGGTACCATCCAGCTTGATATGCAGCTTCCACACAGATTCCATCTTACCTATACCGATAAGGACGGTAAGAAGAAAGAACCAGTCATGCTTCACAGAGCCATCTTCGGTTCCTTTGAAAGATTCACTGGTATCATCATCGAAAACTTCAAGGGTGCCTTCCCAACCTGGTTGAATCCAGAACAGGTCCGCATCTTACCAGTCAACAATGATGAAGCGGTCATGAAGTATGCTGCTGCTGTCGAAAAGAAACTCAAGAACAAGAACATCCGAGTTTCTATCGATGACAGAAATGAAAAACTCAACTACAAGATCCGTGAAGCCCAGACCAAGAAAGTTCCATATACCCTTGTCATCGGTAACAAAGAAGCCGAAACCAAGAGTCTCACTTATAGACTTTATGGTCATATGGATTCCAAGACTGTCTCTGAAGCTGAATTTGTCAAGATCATTGAAAAAGACATTCAGAACAGAGAAGTCACTCGTTCTTACTAAATCTAAGGGAGGTGAACGCCTCCCTTTTTCAATTCTTATTTAATTTTTACCCACTTTTGATATTTTTCTCCCACTTTTTTACCACTTTCTCCCCTAGAGCATAAAAGCCCGTATTTACGGGCTTTTTTTGATGTTGAGTCAGTGAAATTCTAAAATAAAACCACAATTTTCTTTACAAATGTTGCAAGAAATGGGAGAGAAGTGTATAATTGTGGGTGAAAGTGGTAATAGTATATGTTTTACGGACAGAAAGATTTAGCCATCGACGATAAATCAAGGCTTGTATTGCCTTCCCTTTTTCGCGATGAATTCAAAGGTCCTATCTGTTACGCTTCCCTTGGAATGGATGGTTGTATCGAGGTCTTCCCGGAAGAAGTCTATCTCGAAAGAGCCAAGAAGATCACTAGTCTCAATGACTTTGATCCGAAAGCCAGACAAGTCAAAAGAACGTTCTTAAGCAACACTTTCTCAGTCCAGATCGACTCTCATAATCGTATCCTGCTTCCTAAACCATTAGCCTTGAAGACTAAGGTGGGCAAAAAGGTAGTGGTCGTCGGTATGTTCGACCATCTGGAAATCTGGGATAGTGATATCTTCCTTAAGAATCAGGAAAACGCCGAATCCACTTTCTCTGCTGATGCAATGGAGTTAAATCTAAACTAATATGGCAACCGAATACAATGAACACACCCCAGTCATGTTGAAAGAAGTTCTCTCCTTTGTACCAAAGAATAAGAAGCTTACCTATGTTGACATGACCCTCGGGAGAGGCGGACATGCCTCAGAGATTCTCAAAGTTCTCCGCAAAGGTTCCTCCTTCTATGGTATCGATAGAGATGAAGACGCCTTAACCTATTGCAAAGGATTCCTTCTCTCTTATGCCAACAAGGTCGACCTACATTACCTCCATGCCGAATTCAAAGATGCTACTGCCTTATTAAAAGAAAGCATTCCTGGAGCCGATTTCATCCTTATGGATATCGGTGTCTCTTCTCCTCAATTCGATGACCCAGAACGTGGCTTTTCTTATCGCTATGATGCTCCACTGGATATGAGAATGAATCAGGAAGATCATCTGACCGCTAAGATCATCATCAACACCTACTCCGAAAAAGAATTGATCAGAGTCTTCAGAGACTTAGGCGAATGTGAATGCTACTACCCCGTAGTAAAAAAGATTCTTGCTGTCAGAGAAGAAAGAAGCATCAATACGACTTATGAACTTGTCGATATCATCAAATCTTCTCTTCCAGCTAAATTCCTTCATAAGGAAGGTCATCCCGCCAAGCAGTTCTTCTTAGGCTTGAGATACGAAGTCAATGGTGAGATGGAGCAATTAAAAATCGGCTTGAAGAAAGCCATCGACTTCCTTAACCCAAACGGAAGACTTGTCATCATCTCCTTCAACTCTGAAGAAGATAAGGTCGTCAAAGAAGCCTTCAAAGAAGTGACGAGCAACAATCACGTCGATAAATACGCAAAAAATGGTTCTAGTGCAGGCTATATCGCCTTAACCAAGAAACCATTAGTGCCGACTGAAGAAGAAGTCTTGAAGAATAACCGGTCCAAGCCGAGTATTCTGAGAG
>OMRU01000187.1 GCA_900313465.1 uncultured Clostridia bacterium | reverse complement strand
TCCTTCTTTTCTTCTTCCTGGACACTGGAAGAATCTCTTTGTACCACTTTACCATCATAGGCGGCTGTTGGATTTTCATAAACAAAGCCACTGACTTCACCTGGTGCAACACTAGTAGAATTGTTTTCCTCACTGCTGGTTGGACCACAAGAGACCAGCAGTAAAGAAGAGGCAACGAATAATAATTTTGTTAATTTCATTTTTAACCCTCTTTCTTTTAACAAAATGGATATTCCTATCCTGACGTATAGACTACAGCACAGAAAAATCGATGAACTTTAAATGTTGATACCCCCTTTTTCTCCCTGTTCTGATCTTAAAAACTAATGAACAGAGCGAGATTTTACTCTGCTGAAATTTTATTCTTCTTAACCTATTAATATGTAAGGGCTTTCGTATTATTGATTTTTGGTTCGTAAGCTTCTTTTCTATATTTACAGTTAACAAAATCTGTCAATTCAAATGCGTGGCCTGCTTTTTGGTCATTTTGTTAAATGAAGAACGCATAAAAAACATCAAAACTTTCACTTTGCTATCGATTTCCTACATACGTGATATGCAGTCATTACTCATAAATTTTAATTACACGCGATTTTAGGACCTTGAAGCCTTCTACACGAAAACACCATCACGGAAGAAACCGTGATGGTGAATCAATATTTTGTTTATGCTACTCGATAGCAACGGCGTCAGGATCGACCATGTATGGATCTCTGCGATCAATCTTATCGGTGTATAAGACACCATTGAGATGATCGTATTCATGCTGGAAGACAATGGCTGGATAACCGACAAGTCTTAAAGTGACCTGCTTGTCAGAAATCACATCATATGCTTCTAACGTAATCTTGTAGTAGCGATAGACATAACCTGGCTTATCCTTAGGGACAGACAAGCAGCCCTCACCGGCAGCAAGATATGCCTTCTTAGCCGAACTGGAGATGATCTTAGGATTGACTAAGCCGTACTCATAATGCTTATCTCCATCATCGAGATAGATAGCAAAGAATCTCTTGGAGATACCAATCTGAGGAGCGGCAATACCGACACCAGGACGGATATTATTTTCCTTAGCAAACTCCTCGTCCTGGGATAACTTCAGGTATTCGACGCAATCCAAAATCGTCTGTCTTAGTTCGTCCGACAATGGTAAAGTGACCTCTTCGGCCTTCTGATGAACAACTGGGTCATCAACCGTGTAAATCTTAAATAGTTTCATAATGCAAAACTATTATAGCAATTTTTTTGAAATTGATAAGTAATATACTTATAATTATTTAGCAATGACTGAAACAGAATTCCAGATAGAAGAATTCGAATTCCTTGAGAATTTGAAAAATTCTTCCCTTTACCAGCGAATGAAAGAATTATCTAGGATGATCAATGCCGACGAAGGACTAAATCATCTCGCCGAAGAAAGAGATTCCTATATGGCTTTAGCCGATAAGGAAAAAGACGATGAGAAGAAACACGAACTTCTTGTTTTGTTCAATCAGAAAGATAATGAATTACGCTCTTCTCCACTCATGAAAGAATATCTTTCCATCTATCAGTCTTTACGCGCTATACTCACTAATCTTGCAGATGCTTTGACAAAGGAAATTAAATTATTATGATCAGAATCATCGGCGGAATCTACAAAGGCAGATTCCTAGAAATACCAAACAGCAAAGTCACTCGTCCCACCATGGACAAGGTCAGACAAGCCATCTTCAACATCCTTTCCCATAAAACTGAAAACGCCATCGCCTGCGATTTGTTCGCCGGCTCTGGTGCTATGGGACTAGAAGCTCTTTCCCGTGGCGCCAAGAAGTGTTATTTTGTAGATAAGGACAAAGGAACCTTCTTCTTGATGAAAGGTAACGTCAAAGCCTTAAACGTCCCCCAAGAGCAATACGAACTCTTCTGTGGCGATTATCGCGTCTTCATCAAAAGAAGCGCAGGCCTAAAACTAGACCTGCTCTTCCTTGATCCACCCTATAAGATGGATATCAACGCCGATATCATCAAAGACATGGATAGCCGAGATATGTTTGCTCCTGGTGCAGTCATCGTTTCTGAGCAAGAAAAAGCCAACAAAGAAATCGAAGGCTACAGCATGAAAGAATATCGTTATGGCGCCAAACACGTGGCCGTCTATACGAAGGAGGAATGATTATGAAAATTGCCGTGTATCCTGGATCATTTGATCCATTAACCAACGGACATCTCGATGTCGCATTAAGAGCCAGAAAAATCTTTGATAAGATTATCATCATGGTCGCCGATAACGCAGCCAAAAGCGGCCACTATATGTTTACTGCCGAAGAAAGAGTCGCCATGGCCAAGGAAGTCTTTAAGGATATGGATGGCTTTGAAGTCGTCTCTACCTCTAAGCTAGTCGTCAAGGAAGCCAAGAAGCTTGGTGCCCAGGCCTTGATCAGAGGATTAAGAGCTGTGACGGATTATGAAGCCGAATACCAGCTTCATGAAGTCAACGAATATCTCGAACCAGAAATCGACATGGTCTATCTCATGGCCCACAAGGATCAAGCCTTTGTCTCTTCTAGCAACATCAAGGAAATCTTCTTCCAGCACGAAGATGTCTCTAATCTCGTCCCTGCTCCCGTCTTTCAGGCGATGAAGAAAAAAGGAAATCATTAATATCAAAAGAACAGGTAGAAGCCAACTAGATGTCTTCTACCTGTTTTCGTTTACAGTAGCAATAAATCGTTCTCCTCTCATCTAGGATTGGATTATAGA
>OMRU01000118.1 GCA_900313465.1 uncultured Clostridia bacterium | reverse complement strand
GCCAGACTTCGATGTTGTCATCGAAGTCGAAAAGACCGAAAAAGCCAAGACTAGCGTAGCTGTTGATTACCAAGCTTTAGCTGATATCTTTGATTCCATCACCATCTCTCAGCCAAACCTAAGAACAACCAACACCATCACACCAAGTAATAGCCTTTCTTCTCTTGATTTATATGTCGGTGAAGATGTCATGGTCGAAGTCGTGTTGAAAACTAACACCTATAGTGTCTTACTTGAAAGCTTAGATAACACCTCTCATCAGCATAACGTTTCTAACTTCAACATTTACTCTGGTAAGGCCTATTACACCTTCGATTCCTTTAAAGTCACTGATACCCTGACTAGCCTCAACTTCAGCAAGGAAAGCAAGACAGCCAAGAGTGCTACGATCACCGATACCACCAATGGTGCCGTCACTGCAAAATACAAAGTCAATGATGGTCAACTTCTCTCTTCTCTTCCGGAACTTTATCAAGGTGATACAGTCAAAGTCTATCTGACTTTAACTGATGAAGAAGATACCAACACCTATAGCGTTAAATACAATGGTAATACCGTTTCTTCTAGCACCGAATATGATGAAGAATACAATATGGTCACCTATTACTACTTCACCGTTGATAACACGGAAAGTGTAAGTATCGAGTTAGTCAAGGCTGTTACTCATACCTTAATGGTCATCAACCCACTTGAAGATGATTATGGAATCACGATTGCCGATTATAACTGGAACACTTACTCTGGTGAACCTGTCTCTTTCAAGGAAAACGCCAGTCAATTCGTTCGTCTCGATGGCAATGATGATGAAATACTTGTCAATGTTGAAGTCAGTGTTGGTGGCGTTGTGGATGATTCTTTATCCGGTTATGGTGTCACTACCTGGAATGCTACTTTAGTCTTCAAAGCTGATATTGTCATCACCGTTTCTGAAGCTTAACGACAAAGAAAAGAGGATGCCCGGGCATCCTCTTTTTGATTTGATTTTTGTTGATGTAAAAAGATTACATCATGTATGGATAACGGTGGATATTGGCAGAGAAGGTACCCTTGTTCCAACGAGCATCTTCACTCTCTGGAGCAGAATAACCTAGAGTGACTCTGACCTGCTTCGTTTCATCCTTAGTCGTCTCTGGATCATCTGGTGTGGTGGTGATGTAATAGGTGGTTGCTGATTCCGTCTCTTTACCTTCTTCTTCAACAAGAAGTGTCCAGCCTGCATCCTCTAACTGTTTGATGTAGGAGGTGGTCAAATCACCACAGGCATCATCGGTAAAAGCGGCAAAAGTAGAAGAAGAATAAGTCTTCAAGGCATAACTGGCACCAGTTGGGAATGGAAGTTCGTAGCCGTAGTTCTTAGCAAAATAGCGTTTTTCTTCGCTAGTCCAACCAGTCTTAGTCTCTTTACCATAAGGCTGCTTTTCATATTCTTCTGGTGTAGCATCAAAGAAGTCTTCTACGAAAGCTAGTTTGGTATTGTCGACATCCTTGATGTCATAGATGGCTGGATGGAAACCCTGATAGGTAGGAAGGAAGGTCAAAGAATCATCCTGATTGATTCTAACCTTGATCATATCAAGAGTAGAGGTGTCGTATTCATGGTCTTCATTCTCCTGGAAGGATAACTGACCAAGAATACCACATAAGAGTTTCACATTAGGATCAGTAGAATAAAAGACGGCCTTAGCCTTTAAATCATCCTGTTTTTCACTGCTCATGGCTGGCAAGTCTTCATCACCCATGGTCTTTACGGTCTTTTCTTCTTCAAAGACTGGTGGGTTTTCAACATCGTATTCTTTCCACATATCTTTATTTGAAGCGAAGTAGTAAAGATCCTCAGGAGAATTGAGCATATTGTCATACATCCAATCCTGATCGGTCTGAGTGGAGACTAAGGAAGTGACTTTCACATAGGCAAAGTCTTCAACAAACTCGTAGATGCCTTGAACAGGATTGATGATGAAGCCATGATTCTTGATCTGGTCGCCATAAAACTGAAGATAATCTTCCGAATATTCAATGTAGTAGGAATCACCCATGAAGTATTCCGTGGAAACACCAGTCTGTTCAATGGTGGAATTTCTACTTAAATAGGTTTCAAAGATAGCCAGAAGCAAATCCAAGCCTTCTTTGTTTTCTAATGGATCAGTAGAGCTGGAAGAATTCTTCTCACTGCTGCTGACAAGAGAACTGTTACCGGAATCAAAAGAGATATCAGGGATGCTGCTATTAGAGGAGACCTGACTTGAAATATTGTTTCCTCCACAGGAAACCAAAGCAAATGGGACAAGCGCAAATAAGAATTTGATTTTTTTAAGCATCAATATGCCTCCTTTACAATTCCGAAGTGAATTCTGTATCGGTGAGATTATCACTGTTTACCAAAACAGATTCGTAAATCTCATCATATTCGATGACAACATCATCCTCATCGACAAAGAGTTCACCATCCTCACCAGTAGAAGAAGTGATGGTGAAGCTGACTGCAACATCACTGATTGGCAAAATGTTTGAAGCGGTGAAGGTAGTGACAACAAGTGTCTCATCATCACTATCCGTGTATTCCTCAATGGTGATATTACTCTCAGAGGTGACGACAATCTTATAGGTATATTCCATGATGTCCTGATAACACCAGGTACCGATCAAATCGGAACAGAACTCAGGAATCTCAGCAGCATTGACCTTGATGGTCATGACTTTTGAAGCAGTGAGTGTACCATTGCTGACGCTAGCCTTGATCTTGATGGTCTGACCAGCAGCATTGCTGTTGATGGAATACTTGCAGGCAGTAGCGATACTGGATGTTTCCTTAGTGACATAGGAAGCACCTTCCTCAACCGTGAATTCATAAGTGACTGCTTCGGTGGTATCCGTGTTGATGGCAATCATGACGGTGTCACCGACATCTTTGCTATATTCCAGGGTCTCATCAAGTTCTTTACCACCCGTCTTGAAACTGACTTTAGAAACATCAAAGGCAACTGTCTGTTCTTCTGGTTCTTCAGAAGTAGCAAAACCGAGTTTCAAAGAAGCGGAATAGATGTCGATATAGTTATCAAACATCTTGAGATTGAGATTGTTGTAACTCTGATAATCGCCAGTATAGAGCGTGTCAGAAGCAAACTGAACTTCGTTACGCTTGAAATCATAGACCGAGAAATAACGATAAGTCTTACCGCCAACACCTAAGGTGAGATTGTAGTAATCGCCATCTTCGGCCTTGCTAAAGGCAAAAGAAGTAGCATCTTCTGGTTTGACTTCGTTACCAGCAAAATCAATACCGCCTAAAGGCTTATCATAAGTCTTAGAAAGGGTAGCGACATGTTCCTCAGATAAAGAAGCGGTAAACTTCAATTCGATTTCATCTTTGATGGAAGAATCCAACTGAGATTTGGCTTCGATAAGCATGATGCCACCGAAATTGGCGTTGCTATCTCTACTGACAGTATAAGTGCCATCCGTGTTCTTGCTGATAGTGCCTTCAACTGGAGAAGTCAAGGAAATCTCAGGAACAATGGTTTCATTACCACCCGTGACAGTCAAGGTAAGAATAGCAGATTCGTTTAATCCTAAAACAGTCTTGTCCGTGTTTAAGGCAATAGAAGTAGGAGCTACCTTACTAGAAGAAGAAACACTAGAAGCCTCACTTGAACTGACTAATTCACTAGAAGAAGTAGAGTCTTCTACAGAAGAAACGAAGGAAGAATCATCCGAAGTGGAAGAAGAGGAGTTAGAGCTTGTCGTATTGCGGCAACCAACTAAAGCGGCAGCGGCCAACAAAACAAATAATGAAGTTTTTTTCATAAATAAAATCCCCTAAATATGAATCAACACGACACATTATAAGGGTGTTATTGAATTTATTCAATAAAATATCAATAAAGTTTCAATCTTTCTAAGTGATAAAAATCATAAGAAAATATCAAAAAAATTCAAATAAATGCACGAAAAATAGTCAATTAAAAATGGTGCAGATTATTGCACTG
>OMRU01000275.1 GCA_900313465.1 uncultured Clostridia bacterium | reverse complement strand
CAGTTCTTTGAATATTGTTGACGACTCTTCTACCCTGACCGACAACTTCCTTTAAATGAGAAAAGTCATTATCCAGCAAAACAACATCAGAACATGCCTTGGCGGCATCGGTGGCTTTTGCGAATGTGATAGAGGCGTTAGACTTGCGCAAGGCAAGAATATCATTGACACCATCACCAGTCATTGCAACTTTCTTTCCCTTGCTCTGCAAGGCTTCAACAATCGCTTGTTTCTGCTCTGGAGAGACGCGTGCAAAGATGGTATAGCGCTCGACAAGAGATGGTATGGTATCGAGTTCCACGCCCTCAAGAGAAATGGCTGAATCCGCATCTTTTACGCCACAATCCTTAGCGATTTTGGAAACCGTCCAAGCATTGTCACCAGAGATGATTTTGACGTCGACATGATTGTCATAGAAGAAGGCTAGGGTATCTTTGGCTGAGGCTCTGATATTATCGCTAAGCACGATTAGGGCAATCACTTTGTCGTTGAGATTCAAGGCTAAGACACGCTTGCCTTCTTTGGCATTTTTCTCTACGAACTGATATTCCTCACCTTCCTTATCTAAAAGATAATCGGGTGCACCGAGAACCAATCTATCGCCATTTGGATAGACGATACCCGAGGATTTACTCTTGGATGAAAATGGTATGACTTCTTTGACTTCGGCCTTGAGGGAACCATACTTGTTGACTAAAGCTAAGGCGGTCTGATTGTAGTCTTCAAAAGAACCCAGCAGAGTACGAATATGGTTTTCTGTTTCTTTTTCATTGATATAGGACTTTAATTCAACGACGCTCATTGTTCCATCGGTCAGAGTACCTGTCTTATCTAGACATATGGTATCCACGCGCGAGAGATTCTCTAAACTGAAGAGTTCCTGAATCATAGTCTTCTGACTAGCAAGTTTGGCAATTGAGACGGCCAAAGTGACTGAAGTAAGAAGAATAAGACCTGTTGGAATGACACCGATAGCAAAGGCACCGGCGGTCAAGACGATACGAGACCAGGTTGCCATGGAGGTCAAAGAATAAGTGAGATTCGTGTTTTCACCCCAGACAGTGGGATCATTTCCCCAACGATTGACTTTGTAAGCCAGGGTTCCTAAGACCACCAAAGTGATGACGATCAAAAGAATGCCGAGCAGTTTGATGATGTTATAGATGTTTGTCATCAGTTCGGATTTATGACGAGAGAGATTTTTGACTTTGGCAGATAAGCTGGCGGCATAGGTTTCTTCACCGACTTTGTTCACCTGAGCCTTGCCCGAACCGACAATGATGCTTGAACCAGAAAAAATCATATCTCCCGGCCCCTTCTTGACTAAGCCGGCTTTCAGATGAATGATATCATCGAGAACAATCTCGCTGATTTTGATTTCCTGCTCTTGGCTATTACGGATTACTAAGGCGGTGGCTTCATTGACGATTTTCAGTTTCTTTAGGACGTTCTTGGAATGGATTTCCTGGATGGAACCGATGATGGAGTTGATCAAGACAGGAATCAAGAAGGTGAATTTGGTCACCCCAAAATACTGGTCAGCGATATCTCTGTGACCATTGACGTTAAGGTAGATGACAAAGAATAAAAACAGTCCGGCAATGGAGAAAAGAACAATATTAAAAGGATTAAATAGATTAGAAAAGATGATGCTGCCATAGGATTTCTCGATTTTGTTTTTGGTAACATTTACTTTTCCGGCACGAATTCTTTCTTCTATCTGAGTGGTATTCAAACCCTGATTGATGGGGGTGTCTATTGGATCGATGAAGGTGTCTTGTCTTTTGCATTTCATGGTTATGATTATCGCATTTTACAAATATATTAACAATAAGAAAAGGCCGGGAAAGGAAGAAACCCGGCCAGTTAGTATTAGGGATAAACGATAATGATTGTCTAATTAAAGAGTCTTGTTGGAGTCGTTGAACTTGACGTCTGGATATAAGGTCTTGACTTGCTGTTCGAAGTTAGCATAGGCAGCGGCATATTCAGAAGTGCCGGCAAAGTAGTCTCTCATGGCGTTCTGTAACTGTTCGTTGCAGCCCTGGTCATAGTCGCACAGATTGGAGAGGTCGATGTTCTCTGCGCCTGCGCAGAACATTGCCAGCGGGTTCTGTCCGCCAAGAACTGCGAATGCATACTCGTCGTTCTGAGCTGCTGCTTCCATAGCCGGTTTGTTGTTAACGAAATCGTTGTCAGCCTTAACGATGTCGGTCATGATCTCTTCATTTACGGTAAGAGCTCTCATGATATCAGCAACCAGTGTCGGGTTGTCGGTTCCCTTTGCTGCGCAGATCCAAGTGCCGCCCCAGAAGAAGCCCTGCGGTCCTTCAACAGCGCCCCATCCGCCGAGGTTAGCGATGGATCCTTCAACGTCAGCTGCCATACAGAAGTTGATCAGCCAAGCCGGTCCAAAGTAGCAGAATACTTTTCCTTCCGGATAGAAACCTTTGCTCCAGTCATCAGACCACAGTTCGGAAGTGGTGGTCTCGCCAGCATCTACCATAGCCTTGGAAGCATCA
>OMRU01000116.1 GCA_900313465.1 uncultured Clostridia bacterium | reverse complement strand
TGAAGGAAAAGGGGAAAAGACTTCTACTCTTGTTGCTTCTCAGATGGGGTTAAGTAATGAGGAGACGTTTGTGAGCACAAATCTTGATGAGGATGTCACGATCTCTGTCTTATCTGGTTCTCCTAATGGTAATCCTTGTAAGTATTATTCTTCTAATTCCACCTTACGTATCTATAACCGAAATACCCTTACGATATCTACTTCAACAATTTGTATGAACCAGATTGTGATCAAGACTGTTTCTGATGGTTTATTTGAAACGGATAAGATTGCTTCTCTTACTGGTGGAACAATTGTTTCTTGTACAAGTGGTGTATTGACGATCACTCCAAGTGAGAAAGAAGTCACCATCAATGTCAATGCGAAGATCTTTATTGCTTCTATTACGGTAAATAGAACTACAGATATCATTACATTTTTAAGTTTCAGCAACGCTAGATTGAGATTTAAATATACGTGTGATTTATCCAATCAGGTGGTTGATGAATCGGGTATCTTTGTCAGTAAGAATACGGCGTTTGATTATGTTTCTTCCTCTGGTATCTATAAGGAAGAAAATATCCTTTCTGCGTTTGGTGATTATGAAACTCAAAAATATATCAATACCAATACTACTTCCATGACGGACTACATGGTCAGTATCACTATGGATGATACAGAATATGAGACGATTTTAAATGCTTCTGCTTATCTGAAAGTGAATGGTACTTATTATTTTGCTAAGCCGAAAGCCTATTCTGTGAAATCTATCCTTTTAACTTATCAGATGATGGACTTAACAGAAAAAGAGATGAATGCAGTGACATCTTTCTTAGCATTGATGTAGTTTGGTTTTTTAAATAAATACGTATTGAAAAGGACATCCGGGTAACACTGGATGTCCTTTTCAGCATAAAAAAGAGGCTATGATTTCTCATAGCCCCAGGCAAATAATAAACGAAAAGTAAATCGTTTAAATGTTGGCAAGCCACTCCCAGAGACTGACGGCTTTGTTGTTGAGTTTGACATCGGCAGTAGATGGAGCAGCGATGTTTTCTGGATCGGCCTGATCCTTGGTGCAGTCGTTTCTCAAGGTGTAGATCCAGGAATAGTGACCCATGTATTCGATGTTCTGTCCAGATTCATCGCACATGACTTTTTCAAAGAAGGAATAATGGATGTCACTTCCACCGGCAGCCTTTAATCTCTTAAAGGTGGCAGAAGCATTACCAGATGGGTCGACAGTGGTATCCGTTGCCGCAGCAGTGAACCACATCTTGAGGTCTTTTAAGGTAGTGATATTTTCGGTGGTGATATTTTGATCAGCATAAGCTTCACAGACTGGATAGTAGGCGTGGAAGAAGCTAGGATAGTTGAGGGCCATGTTCATGGTCATATAACCACCATTGGAACAACCACCTAAGAGAATCTTGCTCTTATCGATATCGGTGTTCTTGGTAAGATAATCATCGATGGTAGCCTTTAAGGCAGCAGTATAGCAGGAATTACCATTGGTGGTGTAATTTCCAGTTCCATCATCCATCCACATGGTTGGTGTCTGAACGGCTAACACATAAGCGCCTTGAGCTCCTCCGGTTTTCTTGAAATACTGTTGGATATTATCCTGGCTTAAATTGGTGACATCGTTACCAAGAAGGGCGATATCTGGATCAGTGCCGCCTTCACCAGCACCATGGAGCCAGATGATCAACTGGTCTTTGACGCCATCGTTGGTCAAAGTGGCTGGTTCATAAGCCTTGTAGGTAAGGGTCTTACCACTAGCAGTATGAGTATAACTCTTGGCTTCAGACCAATCCTTTAAATCAGGAATGACCTTGGTGGAGAATGGAGCGACGAGCTTGAATTTGTCGGCGGAGGTATAAGCCTTGTCACCGACTTTGAAGGTCTTGCCAGCGGCAAGAGTGACTTCGACATTATGAGCAGTGTCCCAGGTGTTCTTGCTGGTCTGCTGGCTGTAGCTGAATGGGTCACAACCATTGTAACTGTTGAAGGTGAAATTACCCCAGGTCGTAGAAGTGACATCCAGTTTCAAATCAAGAGCGACATATCTAGCAGAAGTGGCAGTGACTTGATCACCATTAGCATCAGCAAGATAAGCGGCGGTGACTTCTCTTGCACCACCAGTGGAACCGGTGGATTTGACCGAGAATAAGTCAGCGCTTAAGTCGCTAGATAAGACATCGCCATTTAAGCATAAAACGACTTTGTCAACACCAGGACCCCAGCAATAGCCGTGGATCACATAGAAGGCAGAACCGAAATCCTGTTCTTCAGGTGTGGTAGTTCCACCACCGGCAGTGCCACCTTCCAAGATGCAATTGGTGTTGATGATCATGCAGTCAAGATTTGGACCCTGGCTAGCGATGACGGTTAAGACGATGCTATTACCACCTTTTTGTAAATCGACATTATCGAATTCGATATTCTGCCAATGGTACCAGGACCAACCATCGACGCCCTCTAAGGTCTTGCCGGTCAAGTCTAAGTTGACGCCATTGACACTGATAGTGATGGCAGCAGATAAATCCATATCATCGATACCGGAGAAGGAACTGTTCAAAATGGTTGGAGCCATACGGAAGGTGACTTTGGCCTTTCCAGTAGCTTTGGAAGTGAAGTTGAAGGTTTCGGTGCAACCAGCAGACTGATAACCGACGGATTTGCCACCGCTGGTTGGGTTGCCATCTTCGTCAGTGGCATCTTCAACAGGGGTATCTAAGGCACCATTGTTCCAACCGTTTGGAGAATAGTGTTCAGCATCTTCGAATTCAAAGATGGTGTCGATTGGTGCATCTAATAAACCAGTGTCTTCTTCGACGGAGGAATTTGGAATTTCTTCAACACTGGAATTGTTATCTTCGCTTGAGATATCAGTGACGCTCGAATCTTCCACGCTGGAGTTGATAACACTAGAGTCCATTACACTGGAATTATCTTGAACGCTAGAATTATCTTCCACGCTGGAATTGATGACACTAGAGTCCATTACGCTGGAGTTTTCTTCGACACTGGAATTGTCAATAACGGTAGTGGAATCTAAAGTGGAGGAATCTTGAGAAGAAGTGACAGTACTACTTTCTTCTGTGGAAGTAGATACGCTTGTAGATTCCTGAGCTGGAGTAGAAGCAGGAGTTGAGCTTTCTACTGTATCCCCACAAGCAGAAAGCGTCATGAAAAAGCCTAATGTCAATAGGCTTACAAATTTACGTTTCATTATAATTTACCTTTCTCTTCCTTGCGGGCCCTTGGAAGCGATTTCAGTATAAAATGATGAAGTAAAAAATTCCTTAAAATGAGCATTCATTACAAAAAATTGAACGCAACTTTACAATTGATGTATACGCTTTCATTACAAAAAACATGCTTTGTCTAAACGATAATAGGTGAAAATCAAGGAATCTAAAGAATTCTTGTTTATTGACACATTTCAAGGAAACTTTTATTTACCTGGAGTTGACAGAAAATTATAATTTTAGGTGGAAAAGAACGAGGACACCTTATGGCAACTAATCAAGAAGTTTTAAAGGAAATAGAGATTCATCTATCTTCCGCGTCGACAGCTGATAAGATTGACGATTTTGTTGAAGCATATAGACACTACACTCTTGCAAGTCGTCTATATGAAGACTTGGCTTATACCCTGCTAGATAAGAAAGCTTCTGATGATGCTCTTGAAAAGTCTAAGGAAACTAATGTGCAGGCTCTTGGCTGTCTTGAGAAAGCAAATCTTTCTGTTGAGGAGAGAGAAAAGGTTTTGTTGAAGGAAGAGGATAGAACTCTTTCAGGCTTTGTTGGTTTTGATAATCTGAAGAAGTATCTTATGGAAAGTGTCGTCACACCATGGAGAAATAAGACACTGAATCTCAGAAGCAAGAACGCCATCTTCATTTATGGTCCAGATGGCTGTGGTAAGACTTCTTTGATTGAAGCCTTGATTCATGAACTCAAGGCGACTGGTCAATTTGTTGATGCGACTTATGAAAGTGTGGTAAGCAATCCTA